>DMNL01000005.1 GCA_003452735.1 Spirochaetaceae bacterium | reverse complement strand
ATGGAGGAGAACCACTCTGCACCGCGCGTAAGAACGACTGGCACATTGGCTAGAGTTTCGACATTGTTGATAACCGTCGGTTTGCCCCAAAGTCCTTTCATAGCTGGGAAAGGAGGCTTAGGCCTGGGCATTCCACGTTTTCCTTCGATGGACTGAAGAAGAGCCGTTTCCTCGCCACAGACAAAAGCACCCGCTCCGAGGCGAATTTCTATATCGAAATCGAAACCAGATCCCAGAATATCTTTCCCCAGAAGCCCATATTCCTTAGCTTGGGCTATAGCAATCTTAAGTCGCTGAATTGCAAGCGGATATTCTGCCCGAATGTAGATATATCCAAAGTTCGCCCCTACAGCTTTGCCTGCAATAACCATTGCCTCGAGAATAGAGTGAGGATCGCCTTCTATTGTGGAGCGATCCATATAGGCACCAGGGTCTCCTTCGTCCGCATTGCATACGATATATTTGATATCTCCGGGAGCCTTGCGGGCAGCCTCCCATTTCATGCCAGTGGGGAAGCCTGCTCCACCTCTTCCGCGAAGCCCGGATGCTTTAAGTTCAGCGATGACCTCTTCGGGCGTCATTTCGAAAAGGACTTTCTCGAGTGCCTTGTAACCATCTCGTGCAATATATTCATCGATATTTTCTGGATTTATAACGCCGCAGTTTCTAAGGACTATTCTAAATTGCTTCTGATAGAATTCGATCTCTTCGAGTTTTGTAGTCTCGGCTTTCTTTTCCTTTCGATAGAGAAGACGAGTGACCTCGCGGCCTTTTATCACCTGTTCTGCAATTATGTCATGGGCATCTTCCGGTTTAACCTGAACATAGAAGGATTCACTGGGAAGAACCTTTACGATTGGGCCTTTTTCGCAGAATCCAAAACATCCTGTCTTGACAACCTGCACATCATGGCTCACACCCAAGGCTTCGGCTTCCTTTATGAGATTTCTGTAGATCTCATCACTATGAGAAGATTCACAGCCCGTTCCACCGCACACTAAAATGAAGTTCTTATATGCCATACCATCCTCCCGTCTCAGCGCTTCACAATGTCGATGGCTGGCTTGTCGAATATATGATTATCGAGCAGACTGTGTTCGACCAGGTGCTTAACCACGAGTTCCTCTGCCACATCGCTCGTCATCTTGCCATAGATTACAGGGGGCATATCGGGCATAATCACTTCGACCGTGGGTTCTACATAGCATAAGCCCATGCAGCCAGTCTGCCTGACCACTACCTTATTCGCCAGCTTGTGTTTTTCAATGGCCGCAACGATCGCGTCAAAAGTCTGTTTTGCGCCCGCTGCGATACCACAGGTTCCCATACCCACAATTACCTGGATATCCTTGCCTTCCACATTCCGTGTTTCGAGCTCCTCTTGCTTCTGTGCGCGCAGAGCACGAAGCTGATCGAGGGTCATTTTCGCCATATTCTCTATTCCTCCTGAGATGCAAGATATTGCTTTACGAGCGACAGGGAGGAGGCTGACGTCAAATCGCCCACCGCCTCAACAAGCTCGCTTTTTTTCACTTCATACGAGAGCCCATCTGAGCTCCTTTTCCTTCTCAGTATCAATTCGCTCGCACCTACCATGTTCAAAGCATTCATAAAAAGCTCTGAAACATCGCCAAGCGGTGGGCTATCTATGCTGGATTTCGGAAAAGAGAAGTACACCTTAGTACCCTTGCCTTTTTCCGAGCTTATTTTGAAAGAACCATAAGCTTGTTCTACCGCCTGCTTAATAAATGGAAGACCGAATCCCGCTTTTCTGCCAGGATGCTTTACAGCGCTGTTCTTTAGCGGATCGAATGCTCTGTCGATTTCGTCAGGGCTCATGCCGCAGCCATTATCGGCAATGCACACGTATACTCCATTCATCGCTTCATCGATGTCGACTTCGATAAGACTTGATCCGGCTTCTACTGAGTTTTGGATAAGATCTAGCACAAAATCTCCGATCGCAAAGTGCATCGCACTCAGCGCTCTCGGTATTTTGCAATAATGCTTGGTAGCTGTTCCTTTGTTAGCTTGCCATATACTTCATCATCTATCATGATAACTGGAGAGAGTCCACAGCAACCAAGGCATCGCACTTCATCTACACTAAAGATACCATCGTCTGTAACTTCGCCTGGTTCTACCGACAAGATAGATCGAGTTTCCTCGAGTAGTTCCTGACCGCCTTTGAGGTAACAAGCCGTTCCCATGCACACTGCAATGCGGTGCTTGCCCGGTTTTTCTGTTTTGAAGAAATGATAGAACGTAATAACGCCATATATTCTTGCAAGCGGAATACCAGAAATTAGCGAGAGCTTCTCTGCTGCAGCCCGCGGAATAAAACCGTATTCATTCTGGATGCGATGCAGCATCATTACAAGTCCGCCTTCCTTCTTGCTCCATTCTTCGACAAATGTTTGCAACTCATCTGAAAACTCGATGTCTCCTGCGACCATCCTGTAGCTCCTCTTAGATAATATTAGGAAATCTGAATATAGAATTATCGATAAATCAGTAACGAATATATGATACAGCCGAAACCGAAAAAACTCAAGTCCTTTTTATGGGTAAATCAGACCTTGGGATAGATGACGAAAGTCTTTATTTGAATTATCTTTCTCTTAGAGAAGCAAGCAATGGCGAATATTCATAAGCATGTAAGCATTTATAACCTCAAAAAAACAAGCTATTTCGCTCATTGATATGAAAAGCCATATCGATATAAAAAACCATAAGGAAGAAGAGTGAAATCTGGAGATACTGTAGGCGCTTATGTTCTCGAGCAAAGACTGGGCAAGGGTGTAACGGCATCTACATGGCTTGCTAGGTCAACCGGGTCTGTAACCAAGCTTAATGTTCAACCCGAGTCAGAGTTAGATA
>DMNL01000149.1 GCA_003452735.1 Spirochaetaceae bacterium | reverse complement strand
ATAGGCTTCAATGGAATATCGATGTGCCGCAGTCTCTGCGTAAGGCGAGGGTTCCCCGTCTAATGATTCAGCCGATCGTCGAAAACTCGGTTCGGCATGCGCTCGAACCTAAGATCGAGGGCGGCTTCATATCGATAAAGGCACAGAAGCGCAAGGAAGGGCTTGTACTGTGGTTTTTGGATAATGGCATTGGCATGTCAAAAGAACGTCTTGCCAATGTTCGAGCAAAAATTGCAGCTTCCTTGCAGATGCATAGCTTTGAACAGATTAATCTTCCTCAGATTGTAGAAATCCCTTCCAATGGGGAGAACGATGTCAATGAAGAGGTTTTGCTGGAAGGAAGGAGTATAGGCCTTGCCAATATCGCGACTCGCTTTGGCATTCTCTATGGTGATGGCTGTCGCTTCGAGATTAGCTCGAGAAAAGAGAAGGGCACTCTTGTGAGAATTACTCTGCCGCTAGGAGAAAACCTGGGATGATTCGTATTCTCGTTGCAGACGATGAAGAACTAGAAAGAAAGGCAATGATCCTTATTTTGAATTCCGCGCCATCGAATGAGATCATAGATGTGCTTGAAGCTTCCAATGGGATCGAAGCCCTGGATATCTCGCAATCGCAGAGAATCGACATCGCATTTCTAGATATACATATGCCAGGAATTGATGGACTTAGGGTTGCAGAGAAGCTATCATCTCTTCCTAACTCGCCAATAATTGTAATGGTGACAGCCTATGATTATTTTTCCTATGCTCGCCAGGCCTTGAGATATGGTGTCATAGAATATCTTCTTAAGCCAGCATCGACAGCAGAAGTCTATAATGCGCTTTTTCTAGCGTTTAGCGAGATAAAAGCTCGGAAAGAGGAGGAGAAAAGGCAAGCGGAAGCTAAGCGTGTAGCAGCTGACTTAAAAGACTTTCTCCGAGCAAAAGTCTATTCGGCATTACGCGAAAATACAATGGATACGGAGATCATTCGACAGCTGGTAAAGCTGGAAACAGGAAGCGAGACCTGGCTCTGCATAGCTCTTGTCGCAGGAATAAAGAAATTTATGTCTGGCGATATGTTTTCTCTAGCCTCAAGTGAATTCAACAGAATCTTCCCTATTCTTTCTGAGAAATTTTTAATATCCGATATTGGGCTTGCCGAATCCAAAGCAATGCTTTTCGTCTCACCCAGCGAGCCGAGAGCAGAAGCGATGAGAGGCGAGCAAATTCTGGATGCAATAATGAATGTATTGATAATCCTCCCCTATGAGATAAATAATGGTGAGAGCGATGAGAGTTTCCAAGAGTTCTTTTCTAGATACAGAAAGCATTTTGAAGAAGAAAGCATTGCACGCTTCCTTTGCCGCTGTCGAGATGCCGGAGCTAGAACACTTCGGATAGGTATCAGTGCTACAGATTATCGTTTGGCATCGACAGCTCTCAGGATGGCCACAACTGCCTTCAACCTTAGCTCTGTAGAGCGGCCAGTCATCGTATTGAATCCGACACAGACCGATGAACTAAAGGTTAAGGACCCCCATACGGTTGCTAGCCTTGCATTGCTGTGGCTTGAAGACCATTTCATGGAGAACATTGGTCTTAAGGATTTGGCCATGGCCATCAATATAAGTCCTTCTCATCTTTCCCGATTGCTTATGAAGGAGACTGGAATTAGTTTTGGGGAGATCCTATCCCGAATCCGAATAGCACGAGCGAAAAGCCTGCTTTTGAATGGTATCTCGGTAAAAGTTGCATCATTTCTGGTTGGCTTTCGCGATCAAAGTTATTTCACAAAAGTATTTACCAAAATCGAAGGTATCTCGCCATCGCACTATATCGAACAATTCCAATCCAGATCGAGCTAGAGTCTTTCCAAGCATCATATTGCTAAGAATAGGCATGGAATTACCAAACACAAAACGAAAAATAGCCTCCTATAATTACTAATTGCAGGTATATCTCAAATATCTGCAAAAGATTAGATTCTAAAGGAGGTTGTGCGTATGAAAAAGTTTCGTATTATCGCGCTTGCCTTGTTGCTTGTCCTCTTACCGTCGATGTTGTTTGCTCAGGCTAAGCCGATTGTATTGAGGCTTGCCGAGACCCATCCCAAAGGCTATCCCACGGAATTGGGAGATGAGGAATTCGCTCGCCTTGTAAAGGAACGCTCGAATGGCCGAATAATTGTTGAAGTCTATCCTGGCTCTCAACTTGGCGAAGAAAAGGCTGTGATCGAGCAAGTGCAGTTCGGAGCCATAGACATCACTCGTGTATCTATAAGCCCAGTAGCCGCCTTTGTTCCAAAACTCAATGCATTCCAGATGCCTTACCTTTACAGAGACTCAGATCATATGTGGAAGGTGTTGAAGGGAGATATCGGCATGGAGCTCCTTGCGAGCCTCGAACCTTTTGGTTTTATTGGGCTTGGTTGGTTCGAAGCAGGAGCTAGAAGCTTCTACAATAGCAAAAAGCCAGTCTACACACCTGCGGATCTAAAGGGTATGAAAATCAGGGTGCAAGAGAGCGAGCTAATGTTGGGGCTAGTGCGTTCGTTCGGCGCGATACCTACGCCAATGCCCTATGGCGAGGTTTATTCTGGTCTGCAGACAGGAGTAGTCGATGGCGCGGAAAACAACCCACCATCCTATTATTCTGCAAGTCATTATGAGGTTGCAAAATACTATACTCTAGACGAGCATACGATGGTCCCAGAGATAATCATCGGTTCGAAGATTTCTCTTGGCAGATTGTCGAAAGCTGATCAGGATTTAATCAAGAAGGCAGCAATGGATGCCATCGACTATCAGCGCGCTCAATGGGATGCTTATGTCAAGGTTTCCATGGATAAGGTCAAGGAGGCAGGCTGCACCATCATACCAATACCCGACAAGACGGAATGGATGAAAGCAGTGGAGCCTATGTACAAGCAGCAACCAAAAGAGATTCAGGATCTCGT
This sequence comes from Spirochaetaceae bacterium, assembly GCA_003452735.1. Classification (GTDB taxonomy): domain Bacteria; phylum Spirochaetota; class Spirochaetia; order Treponematales; family Rectinemataceae; genus Rectinema. The sequence goes on along the minus strand of DMNL01000149.1, from coordinate 29 downwards.
CGCAAGAATTCGCGCTGTGAAATAAATAT
>DMNL01000150.1 GCA_003452735.1 Spirochaetaceae bacterium | reverse complement strand
TACCAGATTGAGCGTGGCTATGAGAATCTGGTCGAGAGATTATCCGCAGTTGGGGCTCACATTAAGCGAGAATAAAAATAGCTGACTGAAAACCGATGTAACACAAATAAAGAAAAAGGCCCAATCAAAAAGAAGACCAATAGAAGAAGGACTAAAAAGTCTTATCACTGCTGAGAATTAGCCCGCCCCGCGTCCTCGGTTAGCATCTTTTTCTTGAGCTCTTCGAGCATAACATCCGCTGCCTGTGGCGAGGATTCTAGCTGAGCAAATTGCTTTTCTAGGCTTGCGCCTGTGGTAGTATCCTCTAGTTCCTTCGTAGCCTCTGCTTGTGCTTCGACTTCCTCGATTTTGCGCTCCATACGCTCGAATGTCTCGAAGGCGCTCTTATTGCCTGCCATGCTCGACATGGTCTGAGTTATTCGCTGTTGAGCTTCGGCGCGCTTTGCCCGTGCTATAAGGATGTTTTTCTTGCGATTTGCTTCTTCGATCTTGCTTTGCAGCTGGCGCAGAGCTTCTTTGAGCTTTTCTACAGACTGTTTTTGTGCTTCCCACTGTTGAGCGAGCTGGGTAGCATAGCTTTCGAATTCTTGCTTTCGAAGGAGAGCTTCCTTGGCGAGATCGTCGCGGTTAGCGCGGACCGCAAGCATGGCTTTATTTTCCCATTCTTGTGCCTTGGCCTTGTTCTCCATCATTTCTCGTTCTAGCCGCTTCTCGTCTGCAATGGCCATAGCGACGGCTTTCTTGGACTCGATAAGCTGCTCATTCATGTCGATTATCATCTGATTGAGCATTTTTTCGGGGTCTTCGGCTTTGGAGATGATAGCGTTGATATTCGATGAGATCACTGTTTTAAGGCGATCGAACATTCCCATAGTTCATTCCTCCACTTTATGAATATAGTTCGCAAGCTTCTTATAGTGCTCGAGCAATGCGAACGATATCGATTCAATAGATGCAAGAAATTCTTCTTTGTCAAGCGTGTTATACTCGAGCGTATCTATCACGATGATTTGGTCGCCGCTTATTGCATAAGCGCCATGAAGAAGATCCGTAGCATTGAGCTCTAGGAGCGTCCTGAAGAGCGCTTCGGCGTTCTCTTTTGGTATTGGCATTACATTTGCGCTGATAATAACAAGAGGATCCGAAAGGCTGACTATCATTCTGGGGTAGCCTTTGCTTTCATCCTCAATTAGCCAGGAACTGTTGGAAAGCTCCTGATATTCGATTCCGAGGTCGATGAGATAGCTTTCTATTCTGGTCAATCCTGACATTACTACCTCCTCCTTGTACTTCTATTGTCTTAGATCTATGCGCTATGCGCTCAACCGAGCGTTATAGTTCCATCCGGGAATGCCGTTATTACTGCTTCGCAGGTCTGACACCGCCCCCTACCAGGCTTTTCTATATCTATAAGAGAGTTGCAAGCTGGGCACTGGACAGATAATGGATATATGCCATTTATTGCGAATTTAAGACCTGTCAGCGCGCTTTGGGCATCCACTGCGGTCGTAAAATAGCCCTCGAGTCCGAGTATCCTCTGCATTCGTTCCATGCAAGGCCGCATGCCACAGAGCACGAGGTCGCCATGCCGGTCTCTCAATTTTTGCCTGAGCGCAAGCATTAGCCCCATTCCTGCTGGTCCGATATCTTCAATAGTAGAAAAATCGACCACCAGATAGCGTATGCCTTCGGAGAGTATGCTATCGAATGATTGAGCAACCGTATCCAGATTAGCTTCTGTAACCGCACCTACAAAGCGTGCGACGATGCAGCCTGGGAAATCAGTAGATATCTGGGACGAGATTAAGGCATCTGAACCTGGTTGAGAAATCTTCTGGATTCGCGAAAGAAGTCCCGATGGCATGATCTATCAATAATATGAGTTAGGCTAGGAAAAGTCAAACACCCCTAGAAGGAATGCTGCCTAACTAGCTTTACACAGAATTGTCGTGCACCCTCAAACACCCGCTAACACAAAAGTGTTATGGCGCAAAACCTCCATCTAGATTGACCACTGCTCCAGAGGCGATGCATGGCTCGGCATCGATAAGATTGAGAGCGATGCTCGCTATTATATCAGCTTTGGAAAGTGAACCGGTGGCTGTCAGCGACGCATGGCGAATTCTAGTTTCTCTATCGAGATATTCGGTCTCAACCGGACCAGGGCACACGACGATGGCTGCGACATTGTTGGGAGCTCCTTCCACGGCGATGGATTTTGCCAGCACACCAAGCCCAGTCTTTGCGGAGGCATAAGCAGCTGTCTTCTTATAGGAGCGGACAGTATCTGTTCTTGTACCGCCAAAGAATATAAAACGGCCATATTTTCTTTCCATCATGCCAGGCAAAAATCGGCTTGTCAGGGCTCCTGGAAGTGCCAAATCGGCAAGCGTTAGCCATTCCCAATCTTTTGTGGTACAAGCTTTTAGTGGTTTTTCTAGGAATGGACCAAAGGCGCAGACGACTATATCGGGCTCGCTTGCTATATCCTCAAGACGCAAATCTAAAGCCTGAATGAATTGGGCGGGGTTCGAAAACTCCAAGTCTATCAAGCCGAGGCTCTTAGCCTTAGGAAAGCTGTTTTCTTGCAGTTTATCCGAAGCATGACGCCCTTGTATAAGCAGCGCTGCGCCTCTGCTTGCAAGCTCGTTGGATATGGCAAGACCGATGCCCCCTGAGCCGCCTACGATAAGCGCGAGTTTTCCGCTTAATGTCGATGTGCGATTCTGTATCTGGAGGTGGCCTTGGATATCTTCTGGATTTTGATTGCTCATGGCTTTAGGATACTAGAATTTTTACTTGTTAGATAGCGACGATTTTAGCCAAGATTCTCTCTTTAGCGGCTTTGACGCTTGCCTCGCTCTGATATCTTTTCGATGCCAGGCAAAAACCTTATGTCCTTGGCACAAATTTTGTCCGACTTGCTAAGCGAGCATGCGCTCATCATGACCGAACAAAGCTCTCGAACATTGCCAGGCCAGTTGTGTGAATACAGTTTGTCAAAGGCGTCGCTTCCTATATTGAAGCGACCTTTTGCATATTGATCGCAAAAATGCTGAGCAAGCAAAGGGATATCTTCTTTTCGCTCGCGCAAGGGAGGAGTTTCTATTACGAAATTGGCAATGCGGAATAAAAGATCTTCTCGAAACTTTTGCTGGGTTGCCAAGTCGATTGGGTTTCGGCTCGA
>DMNL01000083.1 GCA_003452735.1 Spirochaetaceae bacterium | reverse complement strand
TTCCATGGTCGGAAGAATAGCGCCCTATCCGGCGTAAAGCCATGAACCTTATAGAACGCTGAATCGCAGAGCTCATTTGCTCTTCCCAGGTCTATAAGCCAATCGGCTTGATATAGATCCAGTGCATCAAGCGAGAGGCTTTGCATCAGGGTATTGATGAGAACCTGATCTTCTCCCGTATAGACCATGCGCACAGGCGTAGAATTCTGTCGCCCTGTGAGCACTTCCTCCATCGCGGTCAAGAAATCATCGTCCCTATCTTCATCCACGCTGAAATCTGCATCTCTGTTTACCTTGAATGCAAGGCCGCTCGATACTCTTAAACCGGCAAAGAGTTTACTTCCAAATGCCAGAATGACATCCTCTAGAAGAGCGATGCGAAAGGCTTTACCAGTAGCAGAACTTCCGGAATTATCGGACTCCAGACTTAGATATTGTGGCAGAACAATAAAACGATCGATATTCTTAGGTACTTGAATGATTGCCACTGAGTCATTCTCTTCGAGTCTAAATGCGACATGGACCTGAAGACTTCCTGTCGATGGGAAATGGTTATCTTCTAGCCGTAATGGGGTAAGGAGAGGATATATCTTTTCTGCAAAAAGTCTTTCGAGATACCTGCTTTCTTTGGTCGTCCAGTCTTTTTCCTGAACAAGTTGAATACCATATTCGGCCAAACTAGGGAGAATCGTTCCATGCAGATGGACATATAGCTTGTCATAGCAAGCTTGAACTTTCTCATGAATAGCCTCTAGAAGAGCATGTGGCTCCATACCAGCCCATTCTTCGTTGATCTGTCCTGTCAGTGCAGCTGTCTTGACGGCCGCGACACGCACCATGAAGAATTCATCCAGATTCGATGCAAAAATGCACATAAAATTGAGCTTTTCGAGCAGAGGCACAGAAGGCTTTAGTCCTTCTTCAAGTACGCGTGCATTGTAATCCAGCCAAGAAAGCTCACGGTTCAGCATCGGAAATTCTTTCATACTCTTCTCTTTTTGCTTACATTGATATGTTCTAGATTAAAACTGGCATGAGTCCAAAGACATCTTCGAACATATCACCTTTCTCTGCTAGAGAGAGCTTTTCCAACGATAAATCCAGTGACTCTGAAGTCCTAATTATGAATCTATCCTCGGTCTGTTCAAAAGAGAGCTCCTTGATACGGCCTTGATGGCTTCGATCTAGCGCATCGGCAACGCGCAGAATGGCCGCCAATTTGAGTACAACGATGCGACCTTCTCGCGGAAGGGCAATGAAATTGACATGGGTAGAAAGCGGTTGGGACTTTCGGTGGTAGCGCACTACATTAGATACTATGTTGATATCATCTCTGTTGAGACCAAATACCTCCGAATTGGCGACGATATACTCGCTGTGTTTATGATGTCCACTTGTTCTTATGTAAGTCCCTATATCATGAAGAATTGCTGAGATTTCGAGTAGCATTCTCTCATGGATGCCAAGGCCATGTTCCTTTTTCAGGGCATCGAATATTTTAAGGCTAAGGTTCCTCACATGAGCGGCATGGGCTTCATCGTAATGGAACCGTTTACCAAGAGCACGGGCTGATGCTACTACCTGTCTGCGTAGTTCCTCTTCGATTTTCTTATCCATGCCCTGTACCTGCGCAAGCAAAATGCCTTCGCGAATGGATATATTAGGCACAATAATGGTATCTGCTCCTGTTCTTTCAAGAAACATGCGCTCGATCGTGAGCCCCGCGGCGTAACTTTCGGCTTCATTCCAAGAAAGGTGATATTGAGCCATGCACTCCTCGGTAGGCATACTTGCAACATAGTCTGCAAACTCGATGAATTGCTTGCGATCTAGTACTGTGTAGTTGTTAAAGACCTTATCTGAAAGGCAGTGTGCAGCAAAGCGCGCATCTGCACCAATAAGAACGAATGTGCGCACAGAATCGAGCTGTAAATCCTCGGCCAAGATATCGCATGCTGTCTTTATATTGCTTTCGAGATACATTTCTATGAATTGCCTGGGCTGCTGTGCTGATTCGCGGATCTGTTCATCTATTCTAAGAGTGCCTATGCTAAGGCTATGGCTGGAGACCATTTGCCCCTTTCTTAGAAGCATGAGCTCAGTAGTGCCGCCCCCTACCTCTAGAATCATCGAATTCGAGTGACCAAGATAGGACCTTTCGTCCTCGAGTGCCTTTTTTACCGCCAGGTACATAAGATGATTTTCTTCTATGTCTTCGATGATCCGAACATGGTAACTTGTCTGCAGGCTTATGCGATCTATAAAAGTATCTCTATTCGAGGCCTCTCGGAGCGCGCTCGTTCCTATCACCTGGATATCTGCAGGGCGTAAACCATAACCTGCAAGAAGCTCACTAAATGAGTCAAGTATAGCAATTGTTTCTCTCATACCATCTCGAGAAATATTGCCCATAGTGAATACATCGCGACCAATGCGGGATTGTTTGGAGGCTCTATCGAGTATCTTTAAGTCTCCTTTCGAATCGATTTCAGCGATTATGAGACGTATGCCGGTGGACCCTATTTCTATAGCAGCATGGATACTAGGCGGATTCCCGCTATTTTCCTTGATTTCTTGCGATTTCTGAGAGAGTGTCTCTGACATATAATTTATTATAGCATCTTCATGCTGACTAAAAATACTAGCCAGAATTTTCCATGCATTGTACACTCTTGAGGTATGAATCTTAAAATGAGAAGAGAGCGCGGCATCATTAAAGGGATTTTGTCGGTTTTTGGCCTTGCTCTCATTCTATTTTGCATTTTGCTAGCTGGCTGCGCGAGATTAGAAGGATGGGGTTTGGTCATTTGGTCTGTAAAAGGAACAGCGGCCAAGGCGGGCACCATCGTTCCTGTTTACCTAAAATCGAACATAAGCAAAACCTATATAATTGGTTTGCCCGACGACAGCAAAACAAAAATAGAAGTTCCTTTTGCTACGATCGAGTTTTTTACTTCGAAAAAAGCGGCAGATAAGAGGGCCAGGGAATTTGCGCCTTATGCTCTCTATTATCTAAGCGCTGGGCGAGATGGCCTTCCTGTGCGCGACAAGCCAAGCGTGACTGGCCGGAGAGTCTATCGGCTAAGGCTTGGCGAATCGGTGAAAGTTCTTAACAGAGTAGAAGGCGAAGCTGTATTTACAGGTGGAAAAGCTCTTCCTGGAGAGTGGTATTTTGTACAGGCTACCGATGGCACGCGGGGTTATGTATTCAGCAATACCATGATTCTATATGAGGAAAAAGAAGGCATAAGCGTGCCTGTATTAACAACGGCCCCAACCCCCAGCGCTTCATTGCTCGATATGATATACGCAAAACCGTGGCGTCCAGCTTATTATCAGCTCATGCTAGATGAAGACACTGTCGATCCAGATCTTTTCTTGCTCCAATATGGGCTTTTTGCGGACGCAAAGAATTCTCAAGTCAGAATAGAACTACCTGGCTATTCGAAGGCCTTTGATTTCAGTTCAGTCAGTCAGATGGGAGATTGGCTCGTGTTCGAGGGATCGAATCTTAGAATCAAATTCGAAAATGAATCGACAATTGTAGCGGATTGGAGTGGTCTAGAGCCTGTGCTCCCTGAAGAAGGCTGGATTTTTGGAGGACAAGCAGCTCGTTTCGTACACCTAGATACATCGATTCCAGTTATTATCTCAGGAGAGAGTTCACGCCGTGATTCGGAATTGAAGATCTTTTTCCAGAGAGTCTCACAGCTTCAAACAGATGGTAGCTCATCAGTGACCTTTCTTTCTGACCATGCGGGGATTTTAACAATAGACCTTAAAGGGAACTTTGAATGGAGCCATATCGATCAACTGCCTGCTGGTTTTGCCCCTGAAATATCTCCAGGATCCGATACCAATGCTCTAAAAGGTAAAATTCGGTTTGGGCTACATTTAGGGGCTCCTCTTTCATCCTATTGGATGGGTGGTTTTTCGCTTCTTATGGGTAAAGAATCCCAGAGGTATGATTTTGTATATCGCTTCGAGAATGAACAGCTTATCATTGCCAAAGCGATTCAGGTGAGCCTAAGAGGAACTACGGAGAGTATCGATTCGAGATTCTCTCCTGTAAATTATTACCTTATAAATAAATAAGGTTGAGATAACATGCCCTTTCTGCAGTTGAGCGGAATTAGGCTTTCATTCGGCGCCCGAGATCTTATATTGAATGCAAGCTTGAATTTGCAGGATGGATCTCGTGCAGCATTGACTGGGCCCAATGGCGCTGGCAAATC
>DMNL01000127.1 GCA_003452735.1 Spirochaetaceae bacterium | reverse complement strand
CCTGCAAAATCCTGTCTCTATTCTTATTCCTACAACCTATGCCAGAATATTCGTGGACCTTTGAAGAGGGTCAGAAGAGAGCTTTTTAAGGCTTATTTTGATTAAAACTTGAAATCTTTCTCTATAATCCGAAAATCATCTTTTGATATAAAATATTCACCACAGTATTGATATGCTGAAGATAATGTGCAAAGGCCTGCTTTTATAGGGTTGTTGCTTATATATTCATATACTAAAATAAATTGCCTGATGGTATTAATTATTACGCTCTTAAAACGGTCATGCCATACATGACCATTTGCTTGTATTATTTTGTTATAATGTATAGCAAATACTGACAATATCCATTGCATTATTTTTGATAGAGATTCTCCTTTTGCAGGCCTGATTAAAAAATGAATGTGGTTGCCCATAATACAAAAATTGGCAATTTCAAATTTATAAGGATGCCTTGCTTTAGTTTTTGCACGCAGAACTACCTTGAGGAATAGTCGCTTTATCTCTTTATTGTCAAATATGCATTCTCCTCTATTGATCTTGGCAAAAACATGGTACCAGGATCCTTCTGATAATATCCTTGAATGTCTCATATAAAGAACATCGCAGAAAAAAGAAAAAATAATTCAAAGTTTGGAATACAATCACTTTGAGATTAACTATAAACTGCATTGCTAATTCTAGAGTAAAATAGGGAGACTAAAATATTGAAGTACAAAGCTGAAACATTTAGCCAGTATTAAATCTTTAAATGCTAATAAGTTAGATATAGTGCCAATGCTGTATGCCAAACCTAAGCCAAACATACACCAAACCTCCGTCCCCTTGTTATTTGGATCTTTATGACTTTTTATTACGTCTAGGAATGTCATCATTTTTTCTAAATACTCAACTAAGCTTTTAAATTTATGATAGAGTAGCATCTATATGATAAATAGAAACAGTAATATAGATACTCAGTCTCTCGCGATTCGATTGGCCAAATTTGCTAGCATAACGAAAACCTCAGGAGAATTATCCTATCCTGATTTCCTTATTTCTGTTCTTCTAGAAATACCCTTCTTTAGTAAAAGGCCAAACCTTGTACAAGAATTTGAGATTTCTGAGGATGAGTGGAAACGGAGAATTGTAATTGCTTTTGCTCCAGGAGAAGGGCAAGCATGTATAACGCTTACAGGACATTATGATGTAGTTGATACAAGCAATTATGGAGCCTTAGAGCCGCTTGCTTTTGATCCAGATACACTTTTGAAAAAAATGCTACAAATACTTTCTGCTAAAGAGAGCCTTTCGCCTTCAGAAATATCTCTAAAAAAGGATTTGGAAAGCGGTTTCTTCATTCCGGGCAGGGGCATCCTAGATATGAAAAGTGGACTAGCTGTTGCAATTACTGTGATCTCTAGATTCTTGGGAGATCCTGGTAGGATTGGGAATATCATTTTCTTAGCTGTTCCAGATGAAGAGGGATCTTCTGTTGGTATGAAAGCAGCTAAGAAGATTCTCTCAGATTTCATTAGTTCTCATCAGCTTCAGATGAAAGGAATAATTAATTTAGATGCTGCAGTCGATCAAGGGGACGGAGGTGAAGGCAAAGCTGTATTTCTCGGATCAGTTAGTAAAGTTCTTCCATTTGCTCTATTTGTTGGAAAACCAGCTCACGCAGGAGCACCTTTTGATGGCTTTAACCCGGTGTTAGCTGCTTCTCTTTTTATGAGAGAAATAGAATGCAATAGTGACTGCTTTGGTACTCGTACTAGCTTTCCCGGAGAAGAACCGCCTCCGCCAACTATTCTCTACAGCCGAGATATGCGGACACATTATGATGTAACTATGCCTTTTGACATATTCTGCGCTGTGAACATTTTGACCTTTGAAAAGAAACCCGAAAAAATATTTGAAAATTTCAAATTGCTTGTGCAAGAGACACTAAATAATGCTATTTCTCTCTTTTATGAAAGAAAATCTGTTTTTTCCAGAAAAAAGAATGAACATATTGCAATGCAAAAGTTCTCTTCCAAAGTTGTAGATTTTTCTGAATTAGTTAATAAAGCTGAATATGTTGCACCAGGTATTTTAGATCGTCTAAGAAAGGCAGCTGAAAAGAACAATCCAGAAGATCCTGTGCTGCAAACAGCTAAAATTGTTCATGAATTGCTTTCATTTGCCCAAATTGAAGGACCCTGTGCAATTGTTGGCTTTGCTCCTCCTTTTTATGCAAAAGCTGAATTAGGTTTAAAAAGAGACCAAGATTTCTTAATACTGCTCAAAGATGAGATTGCACAGTTCAATAGGGAATATCAAGAATCAATAAAGCTCCGTCCCTTTTTCCCTGGTATTTCGGATATGAGTATTCTAGCACCATCAATAGAAAGTCATTCGATAGAATACATAAAAAAGCAATCGGCGGTAATTCAGAAGGATTTGGACAAGTATCTGGATAATTTTATTAAGGCACCTGTAATTAATATTGGGCCATGGGGTAGGGAATATCATCAATGGGGAGAAAGAGTAAATCGCTACTATGCTTTCAATGTTTTGCCAGATTTGGTATTTAGAATTTGCCAAAGAATACTAATACAGCTTAAATAATCTTTTATGAAATTATAAGTTATATAAATACTAAGGAGAATAACGATGACTATTGTAATATCTTTAGGCGGTTCAATAGTTGCTCCACAAGAAGGTCCCAGCGGCCTATTCTTATATGATTTCAGGAACGTGTTACTCTCCTGGCTAAATAGAGAGGATCACAAGGTGATCATAGTGGTTGGTGGAGGTTATGCAGCTCGTCAGTGGCAAAAGGCCTATAAGGAAATGATTGAAATAGATAAGTCAACTAGAGGGGACGGAGGACCAATCTTAGGCACAGATGTTGATGTTCGCCAATCTCTTGATAGAATAGGCATTGCAGCAACAAGGCTCAATGCACAGTTAATTAAGGAGGTTTTTTCTGACTATAGTCGAGATCCAATAGTAACAGATCCTTCCGCCGACATTACAATGAACAGCAGAATACTGATTGCTGCTGGCTGGAAGCCAGGGTTTTCTACAGACTATGATGCTGTTATTCTTGCTGAGCGCTTTCATGCAGAAAAGATATTGAATCTTTCAAATGTTTCTCAGATTTATAGCGCTGATCCAAAAGTAGATCCTAATGCAAAGCCACTTCTTCATATATCTTTTGATTCGCTTTTACAGATGATTGGGACTGAATGGGATCCTGGGGCAAATGTACCTTTCGATCCAATTGCAGCAGCCAAAGCTCGGGAACTCGGTATTACCGTCATATTTGCATCAGGGAAGAACTTGATGAATTTCGCTGATATTCTCAATGATAAACCATTTATTGGGACAATAATTGATTGAATTTATCGTGCTTTACATTGGTCAGCTTGAAGAGATACTCGAATTTGGAAATTTCCTTTAAATTCCAAATTTCTTTTTTAACATTTCGTATCATTCTCGACTCCAAGATCTAAAGTTAGCGCAAGGCTTGTTTTCCTATATCTTGTCAATGAGCATTGAGCATTTTCCAGACGGTATCGGGAGAGTTTTCTTCTTTTTCCCCAATACATTGATGGTAAAATAATATAGTTTCTCGCTTTCCATATGGATTTCCCATCCTCTTCCTGATTTGCTTGAAAGAATGGTGATCATATTGCGCTTAAGAGAGAGGTTTTCAATACCCATTGCTTCAAGATTGGGAATTATCCAATCGACCGTTTTTCTGGGCAGAGATATATATAGCCCAATGACATTTTCTATTATCAAGGTAACCGTGCTAAGGCCATTAGATGGGAAATGATTTGGCAGAGGCCAATCTGGATGTTCTTCCCAAATGGCTTTCCCTTCATTCATAGGCTGATAAGCGCTCCACACGGTAGGATGGTTGCTGCGCTTGTTCGCTTCCTGATCGCTGTTATGCATGGAATCCAAAATATAATAGAGATGCCTTATGGCTGAGTTTCTAGCAAGTTCATAAAAATAATATTTTTCCAGTCCCTTGATGACCATGAATGTGAGCCATGGGAAAACACTCCCTCGATATCCCTGACCCTTTTTATCAAAGGCAGGGTGATCGACCGAAAGCGATGAGAAGGGGTTTTCAGTACCAAAACAGGAAGGGTCTTTTAGCTTGGCAATTAGTTTTTCTGCGCGCTCTTCATTTGGTATTTCTGCCAAAAGAAGCCAATATGTCCCTAAGGTCTTTGTCCGAATCTGAATTTCATCTTCATCTAGGTCATAATAGAAACCATCTTCTGGATTCCACATTTTCGAATTGATTCTTGTTTTTATAGAAAAATAGTCTCTTTTATATTGAAAAGAAGCGTCCTTATCATTCAGAATGTCTCCCAAAGCAGATAAATATAGGGCATTCATAGCCATGGCTGCGTTGAAGTCTATAAAATATCTAGCCTCTGAACGCGGAGAATTTTCCATGCCTGTAGAAGAAAGAGGAGTAGCAAAAAGCCCGTTCGGCATTTTGAAATTAGCCTCAAGCCATTTGTAATAATTGCTCAGTGCTGGCATTATTTCTTTTACTCTCTTCTTATTGGCTGTCTTATGGTAGAGATTAAACTCTGCCCATGAGAGCAGGGGAAGTGTTACGCCAAGAGGATTATCTTTGGGGAGAATAGGAACTCCTGTCTCTATATCATAGGCATTGCGAATCGCACCATCGGGCTCTTGAAGCGCATAAAGTGCATCTAGTCCATTTGATGCTGGGTAAATCCGATTGCTATATACTAGAAAGAAACTGGAAAAGACTTGCTCCAGAAAATCAAGAGTCTTCGCTGAAGGGTAATAAAAGAATCTGATTTTGCTGATTTTGGTCTGGCTACCTCCATTTGTCCAGCAATCAGCAATCCATGCCCATGTTCGATCATAAATATCGACAAAATCCTGGTCATAGAAGTGAATATGAGGAAAATCCTTTTTATTCAAAAAACTTACCCTCTTATTATATGTATGTAATTCGCTGAATTTATGGATAACAGCAAAATTTTATAAGAAATTGCACTATATTCAAGCATATCGCAACTTACTATACTCATTCCATGTCTATTTGTCAAATTTATCGATTATTAGATACTGTTGATTCATGATTGATTGATATCTTGATCAGCGAGAAGAATACATTCGTCCAGAGTGCTCAAGCCACGAACAATATCCTCTGCGAATGAATCACAATCTGGTGCGCCACATGCTCCGCAATCGATTCCTGGAAGTTTGCCTCTTATATATTCGATTCTTTCTGCCATTTCGAGAGCTTTCGATAGGTCCTTATCTAGGACAAGGACAGGGTTTGGGGACAGAGGTTTGTTCCATCTAAATGCTTCATATTCTTTTTCTATAGATTTTGGGGACGGAGGTCTAGATTCTTCTTTAATATTTTGATAGCCATCCAAGAAAGGCTGGGGAACAGCAGAAACAAGGGCAGCAGAGCGGTATCGTTGGCGAATTGTCGAGCGGGCAATATATGGATTTTCTACTGCCATCGGTCCACCTACACAGCCACCAGGACAAGCAAGTGCTTCGACATATTCAATAGAGTCAGTATTGCCATTTTCGATAGCTTCCAATAGCTCTATGACATTAGAAATGCCATCGACAGAGACTGCATTTTCTATATGGAGCGCATCTAGTTCTCCATCTGATCGTGCCCAACCTATTCCCGAATCCAAATTATCTATTATAGGTAATAGATGTTGAGATAGGGGCTGTGCATGCGGCTCATATAAGATATCATCAATTCTTATAGAAGGTAATTCTGAATCAGATGGCAAACGAGATGGGGGCGAAATTAATGAGTACAGAGGATCGAGCGCGCGCTTGATCAGCCTATATACTTTGCCAAACGAAAACACTGCATTGATTGCAGAGTATTCATATCCTAATGGCATCTTGATTGCGGTCACTTTTGCTGTACATGGACTAAGGAAAAAAATCCCGATTCTCTTTGATAGATGATTTAATCTGTTTCGCACTTCTCTAGCTGCTATTTCAAAAGGCGGAAGAATAGGCACGAGATTCGGGATCAAGCTTGGAAATCTCTGTTGGATAAGTCGTACAACGACTGGGCAAGCGCTTGAAATGCGAGGCCTTAGGTCTGTCTGGGAGAGCAAATTGCGAGTCATCTCTGTTACGACAAGTGCTCCCCATGCAACGTCAAAAACCTCATCGAAGCCAGATTTATGAAGTGCATTGAAAATATCTGAATGACGATATTTTGGACCAAATTGAGCGTAAAGGGACGGAGCTGGTAAAGCGACCTTGAGATCATAACCATCCATTAAAAAAATCGGGTCAGAAATTGCCTTTTTTGCTCCTTTAGGACATCGGCGGATACATTCACCACAGTCTATACAGCGATCTTCAAATATTTTTGCTTTTCCATTTTTGACACGAATAGCTTTGGTTGGGCAAAATTTTATACAGGTGGTGCAGCCAACACACAGGTCTGTATCAAGTTGAACAGAATGAAAAATCGGAAGAATAGCTTGAGGTTGATTCCTAGATTCCAGATCCACTTATGACTCTCCAGAAAATAAGTTGAAATGCATTACTACAGTTGTGCCATTATTTGGCTCGCTTTGAATGATTAGCTCATCTGCATTCTTTTTCATATTAGGCAATCCCATTCCAGCACCAAATCCCATATTTTGGATCTCTTCAGGAGCAGTTGAATACCCTTCTTGCATTGCAAGCTCGATATCTGGGATACCTGGGCCATGGTCGATAAAGCGGGTAGTAATCTTATCTTTTGAAATATCAATTTCTGCTCGACCTCCGTCCCCGTGGATTGCAATATTCATTTCTGCTTCGTAGGCCGCGATGGCAATTCTCTTAATCAATGGAGGCGGTAAACCGAGCTGTATCAATCGATGTTTGAGATCTGTTGAAGTCTTGCCTGCAGCAAAGAAATCCAATCGAGGAATATTATACTCTATAATCACAATATTTAATCCCTATATTTAATATCTTCTCTCACGAACTAAAGAGGCGCTCTTCCTCGGAAGGATCGAGCAAGAGTAAGTTTATCTGCATACTCAAGATCACCCCCTACAGGAATACCAGTAGCTAATCGCGTAACTGACACAAGCTCTTTTTCAAACAATTTTTTTAAATATAGGGCAGTAGTATCTCCCTCGACTGTTGGATTTGTTGCAATAATTATTTCCTGTATGGGGACGGAGGTTGAAAAAGAATTGTGTATGCGCTGGATAAGCTTGTTTATGCTTAGAGACTCAGGACCAATACCTTCCAAAGGAGAAAGTAGCCCTCCCAGAACATGATAGAGGCCTCTATATTCCCTGGATGTTTCAATTGTAAATACATCTTGTGGTTGTTCTACGACACAGATAATACTTCGATCGCGGGAATTATCTAAACAGATTTGGCAAATATCAGTTTCTGCATAAGAACCACATTCGGAGCAAAAACGCACAGTTTTACGCAGCATTAAAATACTCTCAGCAAGGGCTTCGCTGAAAGAGATATCAGATCTTAATAGAGCATATGCAATCCTCAGAGCGCTTTTTCGTCCAATTCCAGGCAGTTTTGTGAGAATTGAAACGAGATCTTCGATTGATTTCATAATCATGTCCTTTTTGCTTATCCATCTTTCAAGTTTCAAAAACCATCAAGCTCCGTCCCCAAAGTCCACCAAAGCCCAGATTAAGAAATTAAGAAGCGGGCGATAGAGAAAGCAGCGCATCCAATTCAAGCAGAAGCTTAGAAGCTTAAACCTCCGTCCCCGTGAAATTGCCGGGGAAGTTTCCAAATGGGATGCTCGTACTAAATTCTCCTAATGAGCCAGCAAATTCTTTTTGGATAGCTTCTCTTATCTTTTCCGTAGCATTATGATGGGCAGCCCGAATGAGATCCTGAAGCAAAGGTATATCTTTTAAATCTGAAAGCTCAGGAGAAATTAGGCATTCAAGCAATTCCATGTTTCCTGAAAGAGTAATTTTGACCATGCCGCCTCCGGCCTGTCCTGTAGCTTGAATAGCGTTCATTTTTTTTTGCATTTCTTCAGCTTGCATTTTTAATGCTTGTGGATTCTTTAGCATGTCGATAATATTCGAAAGATCCATGTAACCTCCAGCTTATTCCTTGTAAATCTAGATTTCTTCATCCTGCATATCAGCGAATTCTTCTGATTGTTCAGAGAGTTCAGATGAATATGAGGTATTTCTTGATAAATTAGAAGATAAGGACGATTTTTCGAGAATAGAAGGCTCATGGGTAACTTTTGTTGCCACCACTGTACCCTTGAAGACCTTGCGCACAACATCTACAAGATGAGCCTCTGATTCTGTAAGCTTGTTTTGTTCTGAGGCATCTGAGCATTGAATCCCATTACCGCTTTTTATCTTCTCATCATTATTAGAAAATCCTATTTCATTGGTCTCTAAAGGAAGCTCAAAAGAGTCGGGGCTATCCCCCTTCTCACCTGATAACCCTATGTTTTCTTTCAGCAAAGAATCTTGTCCTTGAGGAGTCCTTTCATTAGTAGTTTTTTTCTTGTCAATTTCTCCTTGAATAGTCTCTCCGTTTTGAGGGACGGAGGTCTGTGGTTGTGGTTCACTTGATTGGGTGTTTGTCTGTAACGGGGGACGGAGGTCGCTATTTTCATTATTTTCGTGGTTTTCTTGAACTGATAAATGTCGGACTTCGATTGCACATGGTTTTCCTAGAATTTGGGTAGCTGTCTCTATAATGAAAGATTCAAATCGCAAAATGATGTCCATCTCAACCCGATTTGAGACTGGGATGATTATGCCATTGTGTTTAGGTTGCCATTCTGCTGATTTTTCTAGAGCCGAAGCCAGGAAGAGGTTTTGGCTTCGCAATTTGCTGATGATTTTCTTTCTTAATTCGGATAACGGTATTTGTTTATCAGAAGATTTGCTATTGATCGTTTCTTTAATTATTGACTCGGGAGATCCAATTTCGTTCAAGCTTGAAGCGCGTATTTCGTTTTTTTTAAAGAGCTGCTGAATGTTATGAAGCATGTCAAATAATTCAAGAGGGCTAATATATGATGAGAGGTGGCACAATTTGGCAATGGTCAATTCGATTTCGTATCGTGGTTCTATGCTTTCTTTGAGATGTCGATATGTATCAAGAAGTAGAGCAATAGAATATTCGATTTGGGCTTTCGAAAGAGACTCAATAACTATAGGCTCGAATACTGTATGAGGGGCAATTATTAGGTTTTCTTTTTGGATGCCGTTCATTATAAGCAACACAGAACGACAATAATTCACAGCATCTGTCAAGAATTGTTCAGGAGAAACACCCCGCATAATAATATCATCTAGGATAAGAAATGCATCCTGGGAGTTTCCTTTTGCAATGGCTCGAAAAAGTGCGTTAAGAGATTCAATTCCTACTAATCCGAGCGTTTCTCTAATATTCTGAGCAGTGATTTTTGTGCCAGAAAATGAAGCAATTTGATCGAAAAGGGTATAAGCATCGCGTATAGAGCCTGCAGCTTCTCGAGCTATCCATAATAGCGCTTCTTCCTCTGCTTCGATGCCTGTCTCTAAAACGACTTGCTTCAAAAGCTCAAAAATAGTCTCTACAGAAATCAGTCTGAAATTGAATTGCTGGCATCGGCTTTTTATAGTTGCAGGAACCTTGTGGGGTTCTGTGGTTGCAAATATGAATGCAATATATGGCGGAGGTTCTTCAATGGTCTTAAGGAGCGCGTTAAAGGCACTCATCGATAGCATATGAACTTCGTCTATAATATAGATTTTATAACGTCCAATATTAGGAGGGAACAGTACTTCATCCTTGATCTGTCTAATATTATCTACAGATGTATTCGATGCGCCATCTATTTCGATAACATCGAGAGAAGAACCATTGGCAATGGAAATGCAAGAATCACATGTCCCGCATGGATGAGCAGTAGGACCTTGTTCGCAATTTAGCGCTTTAGCTAGTATGCGAGCTGTACTGGTCTTTCCGCATCCTCTCGGTCCAGAGAATAGATAGGCATGTGCTATGCGTCCTTGTTCTAGCGATGAAATAAGCGTAGAGGATACAAAGCTTTGACCTGCTAGTTGTTCGAAAGTCTGTGGTCGTTTACGGTTTGCCGTGACTTCAAATTGCATAATGGAAAAATACCATGCGAGGGTGTAAGGGTAAAGCAGTCAAAGCGCATAAGGCCAGGCGCTCTGCGGCACCGCACCTGCTGTGTACCGTTGCTTCCTTCCGGACCTGGCGGGTTTAGACAGTGGTTACGAGCACAGTGCCTGGCCTTATGCGCTCGAATTATTCACGGAGAGAGAGGGATTTGAACCCTCGGTACCCTTTCGGGGTACACACGACTTCCAATCGTGCACCTTCGACCGCTCGGTCATCTCTCCAGACTGCAAAAAGCAATCAATAAATCAACACAACAAGGCAATCAAGAGAAAACCGTGGATATAATCTGCGGTTTGTTATAGCGGAGAGAGGGGGATTCGAACCCCCGGAACCCAGAGGGTTCAACGGTTTTCGAGACCGCCCGATTCAACCGCTCTCGCATCTCTCCAATAAGAATGAGGCTAAGAGGATTCGAACCTCCGACCTTCAGATCCGCAATCTGAAGCTCTATCCAGCTGAGCTATAGCCTCACGAAAGACCGGAGAGGGAGGGATTCGAACCCTCGGTACCCTTTAGAGGTACAACTCCTTAGCAGGGAGCCCGATTCGGCCTCTCTCGCACCTCTCCTTGGACCAGATGGTTTAAATCGGAGCAGGGGGGATTCGAACCCCCGGTACCTTGCGGTACAGCGGTTTTCAAGACCGTCTCCTTAAACCCCTCGGACACCGCTCCAATGTCAGCAGACCAGTCGGCGAGAATCGACAATACGAGAAAGCATGGTAATTGTCAAGTGCTGAAAGGGCTACCATCGATTGCTCTATCAGTCCATTTCAAACCTCCGTCCCTGAAATGAATCACGAACCAAAAGTTCTTCTTCTACTGCGCGGGCCAGTTTGTGCTTATCAGTTTGTGGGGAAAGATTGATTGTCTCTTCAGGCCGGAAATCTGCTGACAAACGCATAATCTCGGTCGATGGAGGCAACAGCTCAAGACAATCAGCAATAAGAACCGGTAAACGAGATGGATGCATCAATGTAATCTCGCCCGAATGGAAACTTCGCGCGAATGCTGAGCCTTTTACCAGGTGTAAATCATGAAACTTCAATCCCTCTGGCTTTATCTGGGCAACGAATTTAATAGTCTCAATCATATCTCTGTGAGATTCTCCTGGTAGTCCTAAGATTATATGTACCGTTCTATTAAGCTGAGCTTTTTTGGCAATATCCATCGCAATGAGAAATTCATCGATACCATGACCTCGATTAATAAAAGCGAGTGTTTTCTCGTGCGCTGACTGAAGGCCAAATTCGATCCATACCTCCAAATCCTGTTTTCTATAGGATGCTAAGAGTTCTGCCTTCTCTATATCAAAACAATCTGGCCGTGTAGATACAATAATTCCCTTCAAAGGTGTCATAGAGATATCAGATAACTTCAAGTCAACGCTAGCTTGCTTTTGAGTATCATAATAAATGCGCATGAATGTCTTTATGGCATCGTTGTATATTTTAGCTAGCATAGATACAGGCGCGTTAGTACAAGTATATGCCTGAAAGTAGAGGAAAAAGGCTTTTGCCTTATAGCGTTGACGGGTAAAAGCGAGAGCGCGGCGGATTTGATCTTCGATAGTTGATCTATCATTGATAGCTTTGGTAACACTAGTGTTGCTATTGGGGACGGAGGTTTGTGATTTCTGGTATGCTGAAATATTTCCATCTGCGGCGCAAAATCGGCACCCTCCTTGCAATCGATCTGCACTGCGATTGGGGCAAGTGAAACCTGCATCAAGGCCTAATCTCCATACTTTCTCACC
The DNA here is from genome assembly GCA_003452735.1 of Spirochaetaceae bacterium. Lineage (GTDB taxonomy): Bacteria > Spirochaetota > Spirochaetia > Treponematales > Rectinemataceae > Rectinema. Next base: position 2,157 of record DMNL01000127.1, on the reverse strand, counting down.
ATAGCGAGCTTTTAAGCATTGAGAGTGCCAATTGATTCTTACTTTTTCTATTGAATCAAGGGATCGTTGCATAATTTTGCTTGACCTTCATCTTTGCTAGCAAGAGATTTGTTACTATGATGACACTATACATGAAGACTATTCAAGGAAGGGAAAATGTACAGACGATGCACTTTTCGCATTGGAATTAGCATATTTGCCCTAATAATAATCCTTTTATGCTCTGCATGTGTTCATTTTACTTCAAGTGCACTTATTTGGACAGATATGCCCGAACTCATCATTGCAGCTCAACTTTTTAATCGAGAGAATGATCAATATACCATCGATGTAGAATATAAAGCGTATCCAGCTTCTGAGATAAATAATGCCACTAAACCTCCGTCCCTAATAATTGCAAAGTACATGCTTTCTAATACTGTATTGAAAAAATTCGCCTCATTGGATGAGCTTTTTACCAAGTATTATCTTGATCCAAACGATATATATCCAGCATTGCTCAATGCAGGCAAGTTAGGTTCAAGGCATGTCTTGTTGCCTGTTTCTTTTGATTGTGAATTGATCATAGAAAACAAGTCTGAAACCGCTAGGGCTGGTACAGCCATGCTCGATTCCGAAATGATTCGCCAGGCGTCTCAAGCTTTTACTCGGATAGAAAATGGCAAGATTAGCAGCCTAGGATTTTCTCCACGGTGGGATCTGAGTTTTGCTGAGAATTGGCTTCTTGCAGGAAATGTCGGTTTTGCTCCAAATCAAAACTGGAAGCTAACCTCTGTCCCCGCCGTATCAGCTGATATGAGCTTGTGGCCAATTTTATGGAATAAGCAAAATCTTGAAAAATCTATTGAAGTCTTGTTATCCTTTAATTCTGATATAAGAATATCTGACCAAGATGCTTTTGCATTTGTTTATTTCAACAAGCCTGGATACCAGCTTGTCCTTGAGGGTAAAGTGCTTTATTGGCCTATGAAGGCAAGTGAATTCTTCAAGCTTCCTCACTCAACAAGAGAACAGCTTCGGTATCGCTTTCCAACAGTAGAAAATAAGCTCATATTGACCTCAGATTCGAGATACATGGGAATTCCTAAGGGCTCAAAAAATCGAAAAGCAGCCTTAGAATTTGCTAGATGGCTCTTGGTGTCAACGAACCAAGAAAAGATATGGAAGGAAATGGAATCCCAGCAGCTTTTGCCTGATTATGTAGGTGCCTTTGATGGTTTCAGCAGCATAATGCAAGTAAATGAAACTATATTCCTGCGATATTTTCCTGATTATGGACAAAACCCATTATTGTCGGCTGCTATACCTGAGCCTGCCCATATTCCAGATTATTGGGAAGACTTCTCGAGAGATTTTTTGCATCATTGGCTCGAAAGCGTGATGTCTAATCCTGATTCAAGGAGAGCAATAGATCAAGATTTCCGTATTGCTTTTGAGAAATATATAGGGACAATGCCTGATTGGCTAATCTCTAATAATTGATATTATCTTTTGATAAGCTCAGTCTAGCTATATATTCTGGTAATTATCTCAAAAAGGGGTTTGTACTCATCAATAGTAGAGCAGCGAACTGCTTGGGCGCGCAATTCAGCTCCTCCAGGGAGACCTCTTGTATAAGCGCAAAAGTGTTTTCGAAATTCTATGCATGCCCTCGTCTCACCGATATATTTAGTAGACATTTCGAGATGGCGAAGAGCGGTTTGAGCTATAATATCTGGTCTCCTATAGATGAAAGTGCTTTCTGGGTTGGAGGGGCTTTCAAGGAAGAGGGACGGAGGTTTGTTAGAATATGCCTCGGCATTTCTGCGATGGGCCAACTCATGAATATCTGAAAATATGAAAGGATTACCTATAGCTCCCCTTGCTATCATGACACCATTGCAGCCAGTTTCGCGGATCATAGACATCGCTGCGCTAGCGCTCAGGACGTCGCCTGAACCAAATACAGGGACAGAGGTTTGCTCAGATAAAGCTTTGATCGCCTCCCAGTCCGCTTTGCCTGCATAGCCTTGGGCACGTGTCCGGGCATGCAGTGTTATAGCACATACTCCTGCTTCTTCAGCAATAGCTGCGGTTTCAAGATAATTGATAGAATTCTGGTCCCAGCCAGTACGCAGCTTGATGGAAATGGGGACGGAGGTTTGATCACGCATCGCG
>DMNL01000101.1 GCA_003452735.1 Spirochaetaceae bacterium | reverse complement strand
AATCGATCTGCCAAAGCAGCCTTCTCTCGCCAGGATCCCCTGATCCTACCCCAGGCGCCTTCCTCTAGAAGTTTTGTGAATCGCTCTTTGTCGTAGACACGCCCGCCTTCGGCGGGCGGATTCAGCGCCAGCTTTGTGTCGAGTCCCCACGTGTGTTCTCCAAAGAGCGAGATCGCTTCATATGAATCGTGGATCATAGTTGAAAAGCCATCTGGCGGCCTGTCTTTGGATTCGAGCCCTTTTAGCGCCTCAAAACTCTCTATCGCAGCAAGGCGTTCGCGGTACTGCCGTATCATTCCAAGCTCTTCAGGCATTGTCGCAATACCATGGATCCAGCTGTCCGCAAGGTCAGAGCGTACCACAGGTAACTCTAGCTTGAGATCTCGGAGAGCGATGGCAAAATCGTCAAGGCTTCCCACAACCACATCGATTCCAGGATATGCGGCCTCAATCTGGGCTACTGCCTCGGTAATCGCCTCTGCTGGCTGGGGCCCTCCATTGTCAGAGGCGTGGATTAGAGCTAGCCAAATCGGAAATTCGTATCCCGGAGGTGGAAGAATCGGCGAGCCATAACCCCCCTTGGAATACATGGTAGTTACTCGAGTATGGTCTGGTCCTTCCCAATCGAATAGTATTGGAACATCTGGCGGAGTCGAACATGCATTGCAGCCTATATATAAGAACGATACGCCAGAGGCGGCCATCAGTGTTGAAAGTATACGCGTATGTCCTGGAACATCTGTCAGCTTGGCCGCAATGGACCGCCTTCCAAAACGTCTAGAAAGACGATATCCGGGCAGCATTGTACGAATAAAGTCCTCTAGGCCAAATAACTCGGTATGGATGGTGAAAGGAAGAGCATGCCAAGTTATGTATCCTTCAGCCACCACCCTTTCGAGCTGCTTGCCGAGCCTGGTACCTTCGAGCCGCATAAGAGCATTTTCGAGCGGCCATGCAGGCAGGGTCCAAGTAAAGCGGAGATTCGGCCCAAAATCACTGCTTTTTTCGATAGTATCGAGCGCCCGTGGAATGAGGTTCCAAGCGAGGTCTGATTGCACATCCTCCATCGTACCAGTAAAACCGTTATCGAAGTGTGTCGAGAAAACGATGAAAACTTTTTTAAGCTCATTACTCATCCTTTTACCGCTCCTGCGGTGAGACCGCGCACGAAGTATCGCTGGAGAAGGAAAAACACCACAAGAGGTATCGACATCGACACAAAAGCACCCGAGGCAAGGAGGTTCCACTCGGAACCGTACTGACCTAAGAGCCCTTGCAGCGCCACCGTAAGCGGAAACTTTTTAGGATTCTGAAGTAACACAAGGGCATTCATGAGATCGTTCCATACCCACACAAATTGGAAGATTCCAAGAGATGCAATAGCGGGTACCGAAAGAGGAATAACAATCTTACAGAAAATGCTGAATTCGGAATGGCCGTCTATCCTTGCAGCTTCGAGGAGTTCCTTAGGCAACTCAGCAAAGAAAGTTCGCAGAAGGAAGATTGCAAAAGGAAGCCCATACGCGGTATGGGCAAGCCATATCGATATCCAGCTTCCCGTCATGTGAAAACGGCTCTGCATTCGAAGAACAGGAACCCATGTTGTCTGAAGCGGGAGGACAAGGATCGCAATCACCGAGAAAAAGACAAAGTTCCTGCCTCTAAAATTCATGCAGGCTAAGGCATAGGCGGCAAGGGCTCCGAGCGCAATGGGCAGAATAGTGGAAGGAATTGTGATGATAAAGCTGTTCAAGAAGTTGGTCGAGAAATTATGTGAACCAAGGACAATCGAATAATTTTCAAAGGTAAATCGCGGCACCGCGAATATACGCCACCAGCCGCTGGTGGCAATATCCGACTGGGGCCTTAGCGACGTAATAAAGAGGCCAAAAGCGGGTATGAACCAGATTAGAGCCAGAGTCAACATTATTATCGTCCTAAGGGCGCGGCCCCATGCGCGGCGGGAAGAAGCGGATCGGCGAGAGGAAGCTACCTGGTGATCCGAACCTTGTTGATAAGAGGAAACTTCCAGGCTCATTGGTAACTCTCCTGAGCCTTGATTCTTCTAACCTGAAAAACCATAAATGGAATAAGTAGAATTAAAAGAATCATGGCTATGGCACTTCCATAGCCAACCAGATTGTTATTGAACACTTCCCAATAAAAAGAAAAACCAATGGTGCGGCTAGAGCCCATAGGCCCGCCTCCGGTCATTACGAGAACCAAGTCTACTAGCTTAAGGCTGTTGATGATCATGGTAATTGCGACGAATACGATCTGATCCTCGAGCATCGGTAGAGATATTCGCCAGAAACAAGTCCATGAGCTAGCGCCGTCAACCTTGGCTGCTTCAAGAATCTCTCGATCGAGGGACTTGTAGGCTGCCGAAAGAACTGTCATCGAAAGCCCAGTCCATATCCATATTCCAGCCCCAATTAAGGCAATATTTACAATATCCGTGGAGCCCAACCAAGGAATCGGCTTTTTGCCAGGGCTTATGGAGCTTATAAAAGCATTGAGAAGGCCAATATGCGGGTCTGGGCTGTATAGGAATCGGAAGATAACCGAGGCTGCAGTGGCAGAGATTATCATCGGAAGGAAGATCAGCGACTTAAAGATCTTTTCCAACCTTAGTCCATCGGCTAGCACTGCTATAGCAAGCCCTATTACCACCGTACCGCCCGCAAAGAACAGAATCCACAAAATGTTGTTGATTAGCGCTCCTGAGGGCGGCCACTTAAGGTTGAGAAAAAGGCTATCGCCACCACCAAGGAGCCGCGCGTAATTTGCAAAGCCCACAAAGCGCTTAGGAGAAAAACCTTGGCCACCATAGAAACTCATCTTGAGCGTACTCAGACATGGATACACAAGGTATGCGACAAGGAGAATCAGTGCAGGCGCCAAGAACAGCCAACCCTGAATAGAATCTCGTTTGACTTTCATCTCCCAATACCCATCTCAATGCCTAAGGCCTAGCGGAACAGACCGGCGCAGCCAAGCCGCGCCGGCAATGATAGCACCAGAAATTAAGCGCCGAGAATAATAGCGCCGTAAATAAACACGTAAATCAATAGCATTGCGAGGCAACACCCTCGAGATAATTCAAAGCTTCCATGTACTTATCTGGGTTCTTGAGTATGCGCTGTAAGGCTACAAACTCCGCATCGCCACCAACCGCGGGCGGTGCCAGGTCTGAGCCATCGAATACGAAGCTCGTCGCCTGAGTAAGCTGCCTTGCCTCTTTGGCGGTTAAAAGCGGATAAACAGAAAGGTCGACATTCTTGTTTGGAGACACAACGGCGCCCTTCTTGGCAGATGCCCAGATCGTGTTGGCCTCTTTCCCCGCAAGGAAGCGCATAAGCGAGACGACTTCTGGCCGATTCGAGAATACTACGGCAAGGTCACCACCGCCTACAACCGGTTTGCCCCACTTTGAATCGATCGAGGGGAAGTCGAAAAAATCGTAGTCCTTACCAGGCGTCAAGTTGGGAAAATTTTGCGCCGCAAAGGACGACATAAAGCCACCTTCATAGTACATTTCGGCCGCTGGATTTGGCCTTAGTACCTCGTTGAATCCATCGATGAAGCCGGTCGAAAGTGCGCCATCGGCTCCTCCAGCGAGCTTCTTGTCGGTAGGCGTTACAAGTTCTATGAAACGCTTTATCGCCGTGACAACAGTAGGATCGGTCCACTTTACCTCATGCGTCACATGGAGCTTCATATACATGTCTGGGCCGGCTGTCCTCACATAGATATTTTCAAACCAATCGGTAAGAGTCCATCCATCCTGAGCTCCAATAGCTAGAGGCTTCTTCCCTGCGGCGACATACTTGTCCGCTATTTTAAGAAGGTCTTCCCACGTATCGGGCGTCTTAACTCCGAGGCTGGCGAAAGATACAGGCTTATACCAGAATGTGCTCTTCGAATTGGCCTTGACAATAAGCCCATAGAACTTGCCATCCACCGTCCCTAGATCGATCCATGCCTTCCCGTAGTTGGCGTCGAGCAAAGAAGTGGGAAGTATGTCATCCTTCTGACCCTGATTGAGGGGAATGAGGACCCCTTGGCGAGCGTAATTTGCTACTTCGCCGGGACGTGGAAGAATCGCAATGTCTGGAGGATTGGAGCTCGCAACGCGCGATTTGAGAACAACGGTAGAATCTCGATTGCCCTCGTACGAATATGGGATTCCAGTTTCTGCCGTAAATCTATCCAGCACCTCGCGGAAGCCTGCCTCCTCATCACCGCCCCATGTAGCGAGAATTGTGACTGGCTTAGTCGAGGCTGTGGCACTCTTGCCCTGTGCCCATGAACCGAAAGCCACTACCAACATCAATAAAATGACTAATGTTCGTTTCATGCCGAACCTCCTTTCCTGCATCCTGGCTCAAAGGCCTACGATGAGGACAGCTCTAGAATATACCATAATATGGAACTTGTCAAATAGATATTATATATTATAATATGATATATCATTTAATGATTAGCTAGATTCGCCTCGAATAAGATCCGCGGGGATATAGACTTTTGCATTTCCCTGTCCCTTTCCTAAAATCTGAGCATGAACTATATCTAGAGCCTTTTGCCCAATATCATATTCATGCTGCTTGAGGTGAGTAAAAGCTGGTGGAAGATAGCAATTCGTAGGGCAATCAAAACATACAATCGCAATGTCCTCCGGTACTTTTAAGCCTAGGCTCCGAGCCGCCTCGCGTGCAAGCACGGCTCCTTCATACTCAACCGAAAAGACAGCATCGATGTCGGGATGCGCGCTGAGGTGTTCTCGCATTTGGGAAAGATTAGCCTTCGCTTGCTCACAAGAGATAATTCCATAGCGGAAGCTATCCACATAGGTCATCCAAAGATCGGTATCTAGCGGTAGGCCATAGTCAGCCAGGGCTTCGACGAACCCCTCGCGTCGCTCCTCGATGGCCGAAGTATCCTTTATTGGGCCCGAGAGAAATGCGATCCGCTGCCGTCCAAGGTCTATAAGATGGCTTACCCCGATTTTTGCCGCCTCTATGTTGTTGGTCCCCACGAAAGAAGCCGCGAGGCCTCGAAGCCGACGGTCCACGAAACTCATAGGCATACGTTCAAGAACGAGTCGCAGCACCGAAGGATTGTAGTTCTCGCCGTGCACAGGCAGCACGATAATACCATCGACATTCAACTGCCTTAGATGCTCTATTGCTTTTTCCTCCAGCTCAGGTCGATCTAATGTCCGACATAAGATGAGGCTGTACCCGAGTTCCCGGCATCGGTCTTCTATTCCAAAGAGTAGGCCAAGCCCGAATGTTTCCGAAAAATCAGGCATTACAAGGCCAATATTCTTTCCTAAAAGACCAATTTTCGCCCTTTTTGCGGCTATTTCTGGCCTAGCGACGAAAGAACCCTTTCCCGGAAAGCGCTCGATGATCTTATTTCCAGCGAGAAGTTCGAGGGCATGCTTGCTCGTTATGCGACTCACAGAAAAACGAGAAGACAGCTCCTTTTCAGATGGCACTCTGTCGCCTGGCAATAGCTTGCCGCTGCTTATATCGGCAAGAATTGAATCATAAATCCTTCGGTACATTGGCTCTGCGCCTTGATCGTTGTTCATCGTAATAATTCCTTGACAATTGATATATCATTTTATATCAATAGTCAAGGCGAAGAAGTCAATGGGATTTCATTCCAAGGAGAATATCCTCGAGAGTAAGCCTTGTGAGAAACTCTTTGTAGTATAAATTCTTGCGCTCCACAAGCTTGATCTTCTGCGACACAGGTAGATCAATTGCATTCTCCTTGAGAATGATATCGAGCGATTCCATCCTCCCCACGCCTTTCAGCTTTTCGTTCAGCTCCTCCTCAACATGCCAGCAGCCATGCTCTTCGCCTAGTCGCCACCAGGCTTGAAAATGATAGCGTGTAGTGTCTGTCACCACCCCATCCAGATCGAAGATTACTGCTCTAAGCACAGGCTTGAGCGAAATCTCCACTTATTCGCCAGGCTTTAGAACAATAAGCTCTTTTTTATGTCTGAAAGCGAGAGGCGCTCTGGAGGATTGGCTGCTAGGCGGCACCCGCGCCTGGGATTCAGTTTCTCGTGTACAGCGCATCTGATTGCCTGCGAGCGCCAAATCGGACTCCAGCGTCTGGTCGATAGCGGATGCTTCGTTGCTTGCCAGCATCCTATCGCGGAATCCTGCAAACCCATACAAAACCGAAAGCCAGCAGCCTGCCCATATAAAAATTCTGTATCACCAGCTGCCTCGCAGTATTTCTCAATCGCATAAATAATATCTGCGTTGATATGGTACTGCGCGGTGCCGGCGGGGTAATAGGCGATTGCCTCTTCTCCATCTTAGGAATGTTATTCTTATTCTATATTTGCAGATATACTTCAAGCCTATCTGCCGCTGCATAGAATTCAAATGGCGCATGAGCTATCATGCCGATCTTTCGATACCCAAGCGAAACAAAGTATTCGATCATATCTTTTGCAGCCGCGACATTATCGATGTCTACCTGAAGAACAGAGAGCCCCTCTATAGAGCCTATCACTACAAAGGTAACTTTTGCGTCCTTAAGCTCCTTTATGCTAGGGCCATCGGTATGCGTATTCATGAGAATAAGATCATATATCTGAGCCGATTGAATTAAGGATCGCGGAATAGGAATAAAAAAGCCTGGCGACGACCTACTCTTCCACCGAATGGCAGTACCATCGGCGTTGGAGGGCTTAACTTCCGTGTTCGGTATGGGAACGGGTGTGGCCCCTCCACAATAGTCACCAGGCTATAATTTACTTAAACTCCTGCGCGTATGGCGCGCACAGGGATAAGGGAAGACAAGAAGAAAATTCTTTTTAAACGACTACCGCAGTGCTGCGGTATAGCGCGCAAGAGTGAAGGATAATATGGTCAAGCC
>DMNL01000025.1 GCA_003452735.1 Spirochaetaceae bacterium | reverse complement strand
TTGCTCAAGCAGAAGCGCTAGCCTCTTTTTCAAAACCAGATTCTGCGGTGGACTTTGAAGTCGATGATGATTTAATTCTTTTTCGGCTTACGGGAAGGCGAGTGTGTAAGAGTTGTGGCGCAATCTATCATATAGTAACAAAACCACCAGCAACTGAAGGGATTTGTGATATATGTGGAGGCGAGCTATATATAAGGAACGATGATAGGGAAGAAACCGTCAAGATTCGACTAAAAGCATATCACGAAGAATCAGAACCCTTGATCGAATATTATTCTAGGCAAGGAATTCTAATGACTATTGACGGTAGTCCTGATCCAGAAACTGTCTATGATACTTTTATTTCAAAGATTGGGCGATTCTTGAAGAAATGAGTGTTTTGAGAGCTTTGTTCCATAAAAAAGTCGAATTTTTTCCGAGTCTCTTTTTTTTGCTTATGATCTTGACGATTGTCTCGGTCTTGCCTAATGGAATCGCAGGTGCAGAAGAGATAGTGCCAGGGGTTTGGAAAGGCGTATTGTTATTGCGAGAGGTCGGCCAGAAACAATCTTCGGCACAACTTCCTTCGTATTCTATGGATCAGCAATCAACGCCATTTAGTTTCGAGTTTTATTTAAGGATTCTCTCTAAGGAGAGGGGATTATTGGTAGATATTCCTGAACAAGGTTTATATTCTTATCCTATAGATGAATATACCTTCGATGCCCAACAGATAAGCTTCATTTTCGACGCAATAGAGGGTGATGAAGAGCTTCGCTTTTTGGGTAATTACTCAACATCTTTTCTACCTCCTGGGAGCACTCACAGAGGAGCTATCGTTGGCTCAGTCAGAGGCCGATCCTGGAATGGATCATTTTATGTGCAGAAGCAAGATTCGTCGACGGATCCAGGTCAGATTAGTCTAGACATCCCTGTGGAGGGTGGAGCACTACCTGCTACTCTTGTCTTTCCTTTGAGGGAGCTACCTTTCCTCGATCCGAATTCTCCACCTGATTTTCCTCTCATATTGCTTGTAGCTGGTGCTGGTAGGGCAGACAGAGATGGAAACAATGTCGATGTTCCCGGAAAGATCGATTCTCTAAGACAGCTATCTAATATGCTTAGAATGCGCAATGTTGGAACTCTTCGCTATGACAAGCGAGGCACGGGCGAAGCATACAAGCTCGAAAAACCTGGTCGCATGACTAGCTTTTCCGAGCATGTCAGAGATCTAACTTCTGTCATTATTGCAGCTGCTGCTCTACCTCGACATGGAAGGCTGATAGTTGCAGGCATGAACGAGGGAGCCTGGATTGCCATGTCAGCTTTGGAAGACGAAAAGGTTGCCTCACTTGTCGATGGTTTTATTGTAATAGATGCTAGCGGTCAAAGTCCAATAGAGACCTTGAAACAGTCTATTGCAAGCCTAGATGAAGAGCTTCGAGCAAAAGCATTGGAAGCAGCGCGAAATCTAGTCCAAAGGGGAATTCTGATCGATGTCCCGGTAGCGCTTGCCGATTTTTTTGCACCGAGTAGAAAAGATTGGTTGGCAACTTGGCTTGCCTTTGATCCTGTCGAAACGATCAAGCAAGTCCAACTTCCAATTCTGCTCATTTATGGAGAAAATGATCTTCAGATAAGTCGGGAGGAGTTCTCCATGCTTGTTGAAGCGAGGCCCGAAGCTGCAGTGCGAATTGTACCAGAGATGAACTATGTGCTCAAAGAAGTTAAAAACGAAGATGAAAACTATGCCGCCTTCACTGACCCATCTTTCAAAGTGCCTTCGCTCCTCGCAGACCTGCTTGCTTCATTCGCCAAGGCTCAGCCAGCACCTGAGGGCTTTGTACCCTGGCGATTATGACACTAATTGTTGAAACTCGAGATAGAAAGAGCAACATCTACAAGTTGCTGTGCACTGATCCAAACAGGTTGGCTAACGAAAACCGATCCTTGTTGCTCGATTGGGGTCTCTGGAGTAATTGGAATACCGTAAGAGCCTAACTTGGAAGAAAGCATAACCCAAAGAAAACGAACGATAGGCTTATATGTGCGCGCACCTTGCTCATCCTTCATTTGTATCTTAAAAATGGTACGATACATAGCAGAAGGACTGCCTTTTGGAGGACTTGTTGCTTCCCGGGTCGCACTCATCAAAATACCCTCAAAAGGCAAAGTGACCCCTTCCATAATAGGCAACTGACTGACGATTGTAGATTTTGCATCGATATAGATTGCAAAATCAACGGCATTTGCGAGCACTCCGCTCTTGGTAGCTAGTGCAGTTGCTCCAGGATTAGTGAGAGGAGAAACAGGGGGCATCCATGTTGCAAGGTGAACTTGGCCCCTGTCTGGATTTCGGACATATAGACTTCCTGATTTTAGAGCATAACCGCCATTGATCTTTTTCCAGTTAGAATCAAGGCTAAAAGAGAGAGAAGTCAAAAGATCTGGAAAATTCCCTGCAAATACAGCTTCTAAAGCCGGTTGGCCCTTATCGGTGAGCGAGATTCCTATTCCTGCAACTTGCGCTCTAGTCAAAAGTTTGTCGATTTTAGCCCGATCGATTGGCTTTGAAGGTTCTTTCATTTCTTCCGATTCATTCGGTTTATCAGAAGCAATAGCTTCAAGAGCCTCGATTGTCGAATCATCTAATGATGCGGCGATATCGCGAAGAAAAATATCTCCTGAACGCAGAATAACCTGTGGAGTTTTTTCAAAATGATCGAATATCCCTGCAATAGCTATCTCTTTGGGCACAGAGGAGCAGGAGACAATATAAATGCAAATTGTTGCCAAGATAATAATACTTGCAATCGGTGTATTTTTTGCTCTTTTCTCTTTTCTATTATTTGGTAAAAACCCCATAAAGACTGAATTCCTTTCTTGTTTTTTAGGTAAGCTAAGCAGAATATATCACGGAATCCTCTAGAATAGCGAGCAAGGAAATGGAGGAGCGACTAATTTATCGAACTCCCGATGGTTTGAAGCTAGAATCAATTAAGCTATATCTGTATCTTTGTGCTGACATTGTGATTCAAAACATGTTATTTTGGATATTGAATCTATATTTTAGCTCGTAAAATAGCACATGGAGGTTTGGAATATGGCCACTGAGCGAACATTTGCAATGCTCAAGCCTGGTGTCTTGTCCCGGCGCGTTGTTGGAGAGATAATCTCGAAGATCGAACGAAAGGGCTTTAAAATCATAGGTTTGAAAATGATTAGTGTCACTAGAGACCTTGCTGAAAGACAATATGCTGAACACAAGGGGAAGCCTTTTTATTTAGATCTTTTGGACTATATTACGTCGGGACCTGTCTTGGTAATGGTTCTCGAAGCGGATCAAGCAATTAAGCTTTTCAGGCTTTTGTGCGGTTTGACAAGTCCCGACCAAGCCCTTCCTGGTACTATCAGAGGAGATTATGCATTGCACACCAGTACCAATATCGTCCATGCCTCAGATTCGAAGGAATCTGCTGCGCGGGAAATTGGCCTTTTTTTCAAACCAGAAGAGATAATCGATTGGGAAGATGCCAATCAAAAATGGATCTAAGGTAAGAGAAAGTCAATTATAAGAATGATTATATCTTTAAGATGCGACTATCAAAGAAGGGGGTCTTATGTCAAAGACGGCTGAAATACCGTGCTGGAATCTTGATGATGTTTTTCATGGCTTTGAATCCGAAGAATACAAAAAGGCAAAAAACGAGCTCAAAACCCTACTGGAAAACCTGGGGATCGAGCTTGAGAATGCCAAACCACCTTCCGATATAAAAAGCACGGCCAACTGGCTATTCGAGCTTCTAGGCAAGTTGGATCGGCTCGAGACGCTTGCAGATACACTATCTGCTTATGTCCAGGCACGTTTTAGCACTGATACACGGGATGCGCTCGTGCTTCAGGAGCTTGGAAAGGTAGAGGAGCTTCTTGTCCCCGCCACAAAGATCCTAGTGCTCTTCCGCAATCTGCTTGCTCGCTATGAAAAGAGGATTAAGAAAGTCATATCACAGGACAGCAGATTCGTAGACTATGCTTTTGTACTGGAAGAGGCGCTAATGTTCCAAAAGCATCAGATGTTACCTCAACTTGAAGATCTGGCTGCGGATCTTGGTCGCTCAGGGGCCGATGCTTGGTCTAGGCTTCAGGATTCGATACTTGCAAATGCTAGCGCTATATGGAATGAAGCAACAGGGGAACGCAAGACAATGGTTGAGCTCCGAAACCTCGCTTATGATGCGGATCGCTCCATTAGAGAGAAAGCCTATCGGCTCGAGCTTTCTATTTGGAAAACATACGAAATACCAGTTGCAGCTGCTCTCAATGGTGTAAAGGGCACGGTGTTGACGTTGAATAAAAGGAGAGGCTGGGAGAGCGCTATCGATGCTTCTCTTGCTCAAGCCAGGATATCTAGAGCGACACTAGAAGCCTTGATAGGCACTATGGAGGAGTCTCTTCCCATGTGGCGGCGTTATTTGCACGCCAAAGCACGACTTTTGGGTCTTGAGCGACTTTCATTCTTCGATCTTTTTGCGCCTCTACAGAAGCAAGGAGCCATGATTAAGAGTTATAGCTGGCCAGAAGCCAAAGACTTCATTGTTAGACAGTTTGGTAGTTTTGATGAAGAAATGGCTCGCTTTGCTGAAAAGGCCTTCGAAAACAGATGGATCGACGCACGGCCACGCGAGGGGAAAGTTGGCGGTGCATATTGCACACACTTCCCTGCAGCCAAACAACCAAGAGTCCTCTGCAATTTCGATGGCTCTTATTCCTCTCTTATAACCATAGCGCACGAATTAGGCCATGCTTGGCACTACGAGAATATAAAGGATTTGCCAACCTTGCTTTCTCAGTATCCGATGACACTGGCCGAGACCGCATCGATTTTTTCTGAAACTTTGGTCTCCAATGCCGCTATGGCTGCTATGGAAAAGGACGCTAGATTACCTCTGATAGAGCTCCATTTGCAGGATGCTTGTCAGGTTATAGTCGATATTCTTTCTCGTTATTATTTCGAGCATGATGTATTCGAAGAGCGAGCAAAAGGCGAGATAACGCCCGATCGCCTATGCGATCTGATGCTTCAAGCCCAAGCGAAAACCTATGGAGAGCCTCTGCGAGAAGACGAGCGTCATCCTTATATGTGGGCGGTCAAAAGCCATTATTATATTCCTGGACTTTCCTTCTACAACTTTCCATACGCTTTTGGTCAGCTATTTGGTATGGGGCTCTATAGCATCTATAAGAAAGAAGGCCAATCCTTCGCAGCTCAGTACCGTGAGCTTTTACGGTCGACAGGTTCATTGCCTGCAGCAGAAGTAGCAAGGCGCGCAGGCTTCGATATCGAAAAACCTGCATTCTGGCAGACTGCTATGAAGGCATTTGAACATGAAGTGGAATTTCTCGAGGCTCAGAGCTGTAACAGATAGCCTTCCGCTAGACTATCAATAGGGCTTTAGAATCGATAAAACCTTTTCTTTTCCCAGGGTTCTGAGGAAGCCTGCGAGCCTTGGTCCTTGATCTTTGCCTATGAGAGCCTGATATGCTGCAATAAACAGCTTTTTAGGTTCTATATTGCTAGCTTGAGCCACGGCATAAATTGCCTCAGCTATCTCGTTTTCGGAATCATAGGCATCGAGCCTTTCTATAACCTCGTCCCGCAAGCACCGCAATGCATTCGTCTCTGCCTCGGGAAGAGAAGCGAGTTCACCAGGCTTGCGCAGGAAGAATCTGAAGTCTTCAGGTGCGCATTCGGTTATCCAATACCAAGCGCATTGAGCCCTTCGTCTAACGCGTGCTTCTTGCGAAGGCTTTAATCCAGGAAGAAGCGATAGCACAGCATCGATGTTTCCTAGATGAATCTGCAAGAGATTGCATAGATGCCGAAATGGTACTTGATAGGGCATTTCTTCTGGAGTTTTGCCTACCTGAGACAGCTCATAGATGCGGCGTTCGAGCGCTTCGACTTCTTTGTTCTTCGCTTTTTCAACTCCCCAATAAATGCGCTCTGTTCTATCGTAATCCTCGTAGATCTTAATTACATCGAGATCGAAACTTATTACAAACTCTGTATTTGGGCGAGTTCCAGCAAAGAGATAGCGCACTATTTCTGGCTGATATACCCGCAATAGGTCCTGAAGATCGACAACCTTGCCCTTTGAAGAGGACATTTTGCCAGGCGAGCCCTTAATACCGATAAAATCATAGCGGAAGGTCACCGGTGGCTTTCTGCCATAGACTTCTTCGACCACATGCTTCGAGGTATCGAAAGAACCTCCTTGAGAATGATGATCCTTGCCAGCAGGCTCAAAATCGACCTTTTCGTAAGCCCAACGCATAGGCCAATCGACGCGCCACACAAGCTTAGCTCCCTTTAGCGTTCGTAGGTCGCCTTTTTCTTTGAAACCGCAGGTTTCACAATGGTAGCTCAAGCCCCATTCGCCGTCCCATTCATCGATCTCGGTGGTATCGCGGTTGCAGTTCGAGCAGAACACTGAAACAGGCCACCATTCGCCCTGAATCTTATGATCTTCATCGCGATATTTGTCTAGGATTGTCTTTAGGTGTTCGCGCATCTCAAGAGCACGGCGCATGCTGGATGCATATACGCCCGAGCGATATCGTTGAGCTTGGTATATGAATTCAGGATAGATTCCTACTTCGGGTAGTACTTTCTCTACATCGACCTCATGGTGTCGAGCATAGGATTCATCGCGACCCCAGGGGTCTGGCACCATGGTTATCGGAAATCTTAGGTATTTTTCTAATAATTCGGGATTTGGCATATTGAGAGGTACTTTGCGGAAGACATCGTAGTCATCCCAGCTGTAGATGAATCTGACATTTTTGCCTCTATCTCTAAGTGCTCGGACTACAAGCTCTACCGATATCATTTCACGAAAATTTCCAACATGGACAGTTCCAGATGGAGTAATTCCCGATGCGCAGGTATATAGGTCCTTTTCGCCCCATGTATCCATAATTTTTTCAGCTGTTTGATCAGCCCAGTGAATAGATTTGTTCTGTTCCATATTGTGGAAGTATAACTATATTTACGTTTTTGTAGAATAGCGGAAGCCAATTCGAAGCCTTAGTAGAGCTCATATTCCAATGAACAGGGCTTACAAGGCTAGAACACCTTGCTCCATGATAGCGATTTCTTCACCAGTAGGCATTAGGAGCACCACTGTAGGGAATCTTACAAGTCCATCTAGGTGAATAAGGGCTGGCGCATCTTCGTCATAGTTCGATCCGATTGCAAAATGAATTGTACCCATTATTTTCTCATCTTCCAACATATTGCCCGAAATATGAGCAGCTGGGTTGAGCCCAATGCCAAATTCTCCTAGATGGCGAGCATTTGTACCGTATGCGAGCGCCATCTCTGGAGACATTCCTTGCTCGCTTACAAGGTCGGAAGCCATAGAAAGCCCTTGTATCAGAGCGGTATCTAGTCTTTTCGCTTCGTTTCCGCCTTCGATGCCGATAACATAACCGCCTCGTACAGTGCAAACAATGGGCTCCTCAATGACAATATCTCTCTCTATATCCGAAATAGACCCATCGAACACAATCGTGCCTTCTGCCGATTTCAAAGCCGGAGAAATAAAAACCTCACCTGCAGGCAGATTCCCACCTTTGCCTGGATATCGAAAATCCCCGTCATCCAACATTGCCTTGCGCCCGAGTATCGAAAATACAATATCGGTGCCACTAGGGCTCCGAACAAGGACCGTACTTGCTTGATCGAGAAAACTTGCGAGTAGTGCTGCGCTTCTGCGCATTACTTCATAATCTACCGGAACAGTTCTCAGAAATATGTCCTTCGTAATCCCTGGTGTCCAGACTGCGCGCATCGCCTTTACACCATGCAAGAGATAATCGAATATGTGGTCATAAGAGCGGCCATTGGGAGCCAAGAGAGGCGATGCAAGCCTTGCCTTATCTTTACCTAGTTTTTCAGTCGAAATAGATAGTACCACATTTGGGCTTTCTTCTATTGCACCGATCACCTCATCTTCCGCAAAATCTTTTTGGGTTTTGACTGGCTGAAGTAAAAATCGTACTTTTGCTCCCATTGCGGAAGCTTGTTTTGCAAAAGCTTTTGCAATCTCTTCCTGTTCAGTCTCAGGGTTGGAAACAATCAAAAGCCTTTCTGATTCTTTTACATCGAGACACTGAGTAAGTGCAACTTGCGCAACCTCCGTGAGGGTATACATCAACCGTCCTCCTGATGCCACTTGAAATCTGCAAAACGAGAATTTGGAGCTAAATTCCAGATGTCTGTCTCGCCTCGCTGAAAATAATGCCATGCAATACCAGCAACCATGGCTCCATTATCTCCGCAGAGCGAAATAGGAGGGAAATACACATATAGATCTTGCTTTACTTCGAGTTTTCGTCTCAGGTATGCATTAGCTGCAACACCGCCACCCACAACAACTGTATTGATACCTGTATCCTGTACTGCACGATAGAGGCGGGATAGTAGTATATCTATTGCTGTTTTTCTAAAACTTGCAGCTATATTTTCTGGCGTAACCTCTGCCCCAGGCCTTAGATATGAAGAAAGGTGATAGATGACTGCCGTCTTAAGCCCCGAATAGGAAACATCATAACGATGCTCTCCTTTATGCAGAGATGGCATGGGGAATTTGAAGGCTTTTTCATCGCCTTTCTCCGCAAGATTATCAATTGCAGCACCGCCTGGGTAACCAAAGCCATAGTACTTAGCGACTTTATCGAAGGCCTCGCCTGCTGCATCGTCAATTGTCCTTCCAAGCACCTCAATTCTATTGAAATCTTCTGCACGGCAGAGAATCGTATGCCCGCCCGACACAAGTAGCCCAAGAAACGGATAGTCGATAGGTTCGATCAGCTGAGGAGCATAGAGATGAGCAAGCATATGATTTACGCCCTTGAATGGAAGCTTCATAGACCAGGCGAGGGCTTTTGCAAAGGACAATCCGACAGCAAGAGAACCTATAAGACCAGGCATAGCGGTTGCTGCTACGCCTTCTATAGAAGATGGTTCGATTCCGGCCTCGAATAGAGCGCGCTTAACCACGCCTGTGATCCATTCGATGTGTGCCCTGCTGGCAATTTCTGGTACGACACCCTGGTATCGCTCATGGAGTGGAATTTGAGTCATGATTACATTGGAAAGAATATGTCGTCCGTCTTCCACAATTGCAGCGGCGCATTCATCGCAGGAAGTCTCAATCCCCAAAATTTTCATTGACTAAATTCTCTTTTGCTTGGATCTTCATGTATTGGCTGATAGTAGAGAGCGAATAGCCTTGTTCCACAAGTTCAGGATAGATCTCCATCAGTGTAGATGCTAGCTTGGACGACCATACATGGCCAATCATTACTGCCGCGCCCTTTTGCCGAGCAATCTGCTTTCCTTCTTCTATTGCAGCAAGAATTGATTCACGGTCGCTATTATTATCGAGAAACACATCGCGCTCCATATATTGCGTTCCTATTTTTTGGCTCAACTCTGCACACACAGTTCCAGGAGCTGTGAGAGAATTAAGATAATATATGCCACGTTCCTTCGTAAGCTTCAGAATTGGAATCATACAATTTGAATCGCGAGTTACAGCAGAGCCCATATGATTGTTCATGCCTGCAGGAGGATATGGAAAGCTATCGATATTTTCGGCTACAGTCTTTTCTATGGTTGCTTCATCCATTGAACAATAGACAGCATGAGGGCCTGGGTCATTGCCTCCTAAAGCCTCCATAGGCTGATGGAGTATTAGCTCTTTTCCAGCCTGGTGTATTGCCGCCACAGAATCGTTGCTATGTGGAAGCTGAGGGAGAACGGCTAGAGTAATCGGAAAGGGAAGTTGGAGAAAGGCATTTAGTTCTCCGTTATTATAACCAACATCGTCGATTACAATGATGAGCGTAGGCTGAGCTACACTCCCTGGAAGGGCTGATGGTGGACCAGCAGAACTATAAGGTTCAAGCTTTTCGCTTCCAGCTTTCTTGATTTCTTCTTCGGCTCCAGCCTGGATGTCTAAATCTGATGCTGTCCTTTTGGAGATCGAAGTTTTGTCTTTCCTTTCTTCGGGTGGAATGACCGCTAGATCTTCGTATCCAGGAGGTAGCTCAATTACATATTCTGGTGTTCCATAGGGGACATCCTTGGTCCTGCTGAACGTGTCTTTTGAATTAATAGAATTCACTATTATTAGGGCGGCGATTGCCAAAAAAGCAGCGCTAGAAAGCAATATTGCATAGTAAGAGCCCTTATGAGTGCGCTTTTTCCTCACGCCATCATCGTACCTTGGACAGAATGGTTTATCAAGCGGTTAATCCGACTTGAAGTGCAGTATGCCTTAGAGATTCAAGAGCCCTCTTTTCTATATGTCGTACCGTTTCTGCGGAACATCCTACAATAGAACCTACAGCCTTGAGCGATTGTTCGCGACTACAGCCGAGGCCAAAGCGTTTCGAAATTACTTCTTGCTCTCGCTCGGGAAGGGTAGATAAAAGCCAAGAGCTTTGCCATGTGCGGCTCGACTTTTCTATTTCGAGTTCAGGGTTATATCGCCAGTCCTCGTATACATCGAGAATTGAGAGCTCATCATTGTTTGTCTGATCAAGAGATACAGGCTGGTCTCCCATGTTTAGTATTGCGGCGATCTCAGTCTCTTTCCAGCCCGTCTCGCTTGCTAATTCCTTTTCGGAAGGATATCTCGATAGTTCAAGGCTCGCACGCATTTGAATGGCTGATAGACGCCTAAGGGCGTTTTCTTTTCTATGTGGCAAACGAATATGTCGGCCGGTATTTACTAGCGAACGCGATATAGCTTGGCGAATCCACCAGACGGCATAAGTAGAAAATTTAACATTTTTCGATGGGTCAAAGCGCTCAGCGGCCTTTACAAGCCCTATATTGCCTTCTTGTATAAGATCCATGAGCGAATGCGGCGGAGACCACATAGATTTGGCAATTCGTACCACTAGACGAAGGTTCCCTTCGACAAGCCTATCTAGGGCCTGTTTATCTCCTTTAGCTATTTTTCCAGCTAATACTGCTTCTTCCTGTCGGGTTACCAAGGGAATTTTTCTTATCGATTCAAAGTAAAGCTCGAGGTTTTCGTCGTTGTCGGCAATGGTCATGAATATTCCTCCAAAAATGATTCTTCTGTAAAATTAGATGCAAATATCGTGCCAAAATTGCATCGAAAGCAGACTATTCTCTATTTTTATCTATAATAAAGGTATATTCGAATAGAAATTTGCAAGATGAAATAAAAGGGAAGGTATTGAGGGATAAGTGTATGATATTTAATAACAATGGCACAGTTTATCCGTCTACAAAAAGAGACATTACTGCTACGAACCTTGTATAAAAAGTTGAAGCATAAAGTAGGGAAGA
>DMNL01000084.1 GCA_003452735.1 Spirochaetaceae bacterium | reverse complement strand
GCGGACACGATACGAGGTCAGCGTAGGGGATACATGTTTGGGTCCATCGGGTGGAAGGGAAAGCTCGCGAGCCATGCCATAGTGATCGAGAACCAGCGTGTTCGAGGGTAGCTGCGGAATTCGAGCAAGTCCCAGGTCTGCTAAATATTGGTCGATAAAATTTTGTATGCGCTGATCTGCAGGCGGAAGGATTTTTGGCAGCAGTCTATTCTTCTGCCTGAAACTCTCTAGCATGTCCGCAGCTAGCTGCACGAATCCAATTCCTTCTTTGGAATATACCGGAAGGCCTAAACTTTTCAGCTTGATATTAATATATGAAATAAGTCGAGCTCTCTCTTGCGGAGAAGTTCTGTCCAGACGTAGACCGTGATCGCGCTTTGTCACCATAAGCGACACTCCTTGCAAAAAGCCTCTAATAAAAGGGTCATCTAGATTTTAGACTTATTATTCATGAGCAACAACAGGTTCAGGATTCCAGCTCCATCTTTCCATAGTCTGGGGTAGAATTTCGTCGCTCAAGAGTCTAACTACCGCATCGATGTCTGGGTACATTATTCGATCCTGTTCCGCAAAACGAACTACAGTTCTAATGATGCCATATAACGGAGCTGTGGCAGGGGATAGCGAATCTACTATAGAAGGAAGCCCGATTTGAATAGCGCGCAGATCTAGAGCTTGGCAAGCAGCAAGCAGTTCCATGGCCACAACTCGTCTTGTGTTGTCGATAATCTGCCTGGCTTTACGTGCGGCAATAGTGCCCATCGATACGTGATCTTCTTGATTCGCGCTTGAAGGAATTGAGTCTACACTTGCGGGGTGAGAGAGTACTTTATTTTCCGATACAAGGCTTGCTGCACTGTATTGCACAATCATAAAGCCTGAATTCAGTCCGCCATTTATGGTTAGAAAAGCAGGCAGACCTTCGGAGAGAGTCGGATTTACCATTCTCTCGAGTCTGCGTTCTGAGAGATTAGCCAATTCCGAAGCGGCGATTCCTAGATAATCCAGGGCTAAGGCCAATGGTTCTCCATGAAAGTTGCCACCAGAAATAATATCGCCGCCCTCTCGGAGCACATAAGGGAAAATGAGCGGATTGTCGGTCACCGCATTGAGCTCGGCAGATACTATTTCCCATACATGTTTGATGGCTGCAAGGCAAGCGCCATGAACCTGAGGAATGCATCTAAGAGCGTAGGCATCTTGGACCCTAGTCCCCGAAGCTGCACTCGTGAGACGCGAATCTTCCAGCAGCCTGCGAAGGTCTTGAGCAGCCTCTATTTGGGCTTTTTGGCGCCTTAGTTCGTGGATGCGCGGATCGAGTGCTTCTGTTATGCCTCTCAAGGCCTGAAAAGTAAGGGCAGAAGCGCTGGTTGCGCTGCGGTATAGAAGGAGCGCATCGTATACAGATAGAGCACCTAACGCGGCCATTGCCTGCGTTCCATTGATGAGGGCAAGTCCTTCTTTTGCTTCGAGGACGAGTGGTTGGATATTGGCTTCGGATAGAGCACGAGCGCCGGTCATCTTTGCACCTTTATACAAGGCTTCTCCCATCCCGATGAGCACGAGTGCAATATGTGCTAGCGGAGCTAAATCTCCGGAAGCGCCAAGCGAACCCTTTTCAGGCACAATAGGTACAATATCTTCATTGATGAGCTGAAGTATACGCTGTACTACCACCGGTCGTACGCCGCTATTGCCCACCGCAAGGGCGTTTGCCCTAAGCAGCATCATGGCTCTCACAATCTCGGGCGCGAATGGCTCGCCCTGACCGCAAGCATGGCTCATTATAAGATTTTTTTGAAGCCGCGCATTGTCTTCTTCCGAAATAATAACATTGCAGAATTTGCCAAAACCGGTTGTGAGGCCATATTTTACCTGTTTTTTCTTGACTGCGAACTCCACGACTTCTCTAGATGCCTGCATACGCAATTCGGCATCTGGATCGAGTCGAACTGGAAATTTGTGGCGAGCCACCGCAACAACGGCTGAAATAGAAAGCGAACAACCATCGATGATCACTTCATTCATGCTTTCGAGTATAGCATAAGAAGTACCACCCATGGACAGGGATTGCCTATGCCGATAGCATGATTGGTCATGAAAACCAGAAGGTTCAAGGCATCGTTTTTTGGTGTTATTGTTGCTGTCATTTGGGGCATGACATTCCTTTCGATCAAAGTAGCTTTGCGAGAATTTGGGCCGATGAGCCTTCCTCTCTTTCGTTTCACGATCGCATCTTTTCTGCTGGCCTTGATAATGTTACTGACAAGAACCAGTTTTCGAGTTGCATGGAAAGATGTCCCCATGCTCTCGTTGAGCGCTTTTACTGGCGTAACTCTCTATTACTACTTTGAGAACAATGGAATCATGCGGCTCACCGCATCAGAATCATCGCTTATCGTAGGGACAATTCCTGTTGTCACACTTCTTGCGGAGATTATTGCATTCAAGGTTCGGCCTCGACGCTCGGTCATACTGGGAATTGTACTCTCTTTTGCAGGTGTAGCGCTTATTGTGATGCGCTCGGGGAATGCTTCGACATCTGTGTCAGGTTATTTTTTCATGCTGGGAGCCGTGCTTTCCTGGGTGGCCTATGGATTCATCACCAACCCGCTATCTGGGCGCTACCCTATGCTGACAATAACATTCTGGCAGATGGTTATCGGTGCCCTAGGCTGCGTGCCTTTTGCGTTAGCGGAACATCAATCTTGGACTGGGTTTTCGGCTTCGGTGCTCTTGAATGCTACATTTCTGGCCGTGTTTGGCTCGGCGATAGGCTATTGGCTCTATATCATCGTGCTGGAAGAGCTGGGGCCGGGGAGATCTAGCGTGTTCATCAATTTGATTCCGGTAGTATCTGTAACTGCATCCTTTGTTTTTCTTGGAGAACGCCTGAGCGCTATACAGATTGCAGGTGCTTGCCTTGCAATTGGCGGTGTATACTTAGCATCTAGTAGCTCATAAGCATTATCTAGCTGCGGCGTTGGCTATCGAGCGGGCTAAGATGCAAGCACCGATTGTTGCATCGGCTTGAGGTACTACAACTCGGTGCCGCGGCAGTGCCGAGAGTATTCGCGCTTCTGTGTCTCGCCAAAGCTGTTCATTGTTGGTGATAAATCCTCCTGAAAAGGCGATCCTTCCGCCGCTATGTGCCTCTCCGAGTCGGATAGCAATAGAAGTTGCAAGCAAGGCCAGCTCTTCGGAAGCTTCTATGAATATCTGTCTTGCTATTTCGTCACCTCGATCTTGTTCTTCTGCTACAATTCTGGCAAATGCCGCAATTTTTGCCTTGTCGAAATCCTCGTAGATGGCCGGAATAAGAGAAAAAGCCTCTTTTTCGCCAAAAAAAGCGAGTGCCCTGCCCAACAGATCGGTTTGAGGCCCTCTTCTATCCTGAAATCGAATTGCCGCATTTAGGGCGCGAAGGCCGACCCAGTAAGCAGATCCTTCATCTCCAAGGATATGACCCCAGCCGCCTGAGCGTATGATTCGACCGGCGCCATCGGCTCCTACAGCAATTGATCCGGTCCCTGCTATAAGAAGAATCCCTCGTAGCTCTCCAAAGGCACCGGCAAGCGCGGGGATCGAATCGTTCTTTACCTCGATTAGGGTATCGAAAGCCAAATTTCCAGCCTCTCGAATGATGCTTCGCATTGTGCCCGTATCTGCTTCTCTGTCGATACCGGCTACACCAGCAAAACCAGAGATACATTCATCCGTGGAGAGATTTGTGCTCTTGTACATACTTCCAAAAAGATCGTCTAGCGTTTTTCTCGATCCATTCCAACCGACCGAGCGAGGGTTTAGGCTGGAACCTTCTGCTTGGTACAAGACCTTGCCTTCTAGGCTTTCTATCCTCAGCCTTGTCGCTGTACCGCCGCCATCTATGCCAAAAATCCATTGGTTGTTCATTGGGGACCTCTTAAGCCTTTAATAATGCTACGAAGCTTTTACAGGATAAATAGGATACACATGACAA
>DMNL01000032.1 GCA_003452735.1 Spirochaetaceae bacterium | reverse complement strand
TCCAAGCGATTCTGCTTTGAATGATTTTCCCTTAAATGACCGCGCTTTGAATGGTTTTTCTTTCAACGGCTCTAACTTGCTATGGAAGGAAAAATTCCCAGCAAGATGAGCAGGCACAAGCCGTAAGCCATTGGCCGAAAGCTGAGACATGAACGAGAGTTCATCATCGCGTTTTGTGTGCCAACCAAATATGGTGGGATATGTTTCCGAGCGGACTTTTCTCTGAATTGTATTGGAAATCTTTACTTCTTGAGATCTTCTTGCCATCCAATGCAATGCGAATTTTCGAATTGGAGCATCTAGTCTGAGGGCAAAGATAACCTCGCGCAAAGCCGGCGGTCCGAATGCTAAAAGCATCAATAGCTTATTCCCCAGCCCCTCATGACGGCTCGATAGGCTATAAGTAAATATGCGCTCCTCTACTAGGTAATCCAAGAATTCTGGTCTCTGCCATCCTGGCTCGATACAAGCGACAACTCCAGGCTTACATTGCTCGAACAGATTATCCATTGCCCAGGTGTAGATCTGAAGTCTATCTGTCCATTTGTTCCGAAGATCATGGCGAATAGGCAAATCCTGGAGCGCCAATTCTTCTATGAGATTCATGGTTACTGGAATCAAGTTCTCCAGCCCTGCTAGCATTACGGCTGCGTTCACCGTATCCAATAGACTTTCATCCCAAATTACAAGGCCACCATAATCATCTTTGAATTTTCTTAAGGCTTCGCTTAGACTTGAAAGCTCTTCAATATCAAATCCATGCTCCTTTTGATAAAACTCGATGTTATGTTCATCTTGATTGCCTAAGAATGTCCTATATTTGCCAAACCAGTTTTTATCATCTATGAACTCTTCATTCGTTCGACGAGCACTTGGGTCATCATAGAAGCCATAATCGAGATAGAGGGTTGATCCTTTTCGGTTTACGAGACCTTGCAAGGCCGCTGCTGAAACGCGCCTTGAGAAAGACAGGTCGCTGACATCCAAAACGAATATACGTTTCATCGCATCATCTTGGTTCAAGGCGAGATCTAAGCGACATCATCCGGCTTGACCTCTCGGCCCTCGCGAGCGGATTGCTGGGCTGCCAAGGTGAATTGCAGCACCTCTTTCCCAGCCCTTCCATCCAAAAGCGGAGCCCCTCCATGCTGCAAGACATCGATAAGGTGTTGCGTTGCAGCAATGAAACTATCCTCCCATTCTGGCTTTTCTATAGGAATAGGTATAGTCTTGCCATCCTTAAAGAGAAGCAATTCGGGCAGATCGATAGTCTTAGTTGTATATCGGTTGATAAAGATTATTCCTTTCTCTCCTACGATCTCAACGCGGTCGTCATCGGAATAGTACTTCGAATTCATTAGAATCTTTGGTGTGTGAGAAATATCGAACACGCCATAACTGCGCTTTTTCTTGAACTGAAACATGATTGTGGCTGGAGCATCGACGAATACTCCCGGAGCGACCGGTGTCTTGTCTATCCAAGCCATGACGCGCTCGGCTTGACCCATCAAATGATAAGCGAGAGAAAACAGATGATAGCCGTGATCAAAGACCAATTCTCCTCCGCCACTCTGCTTTTCATCGAAACGCCACCTCCATGCATCCAGAGGAATCTTCCAACCTTGCGGAGAGTAACCTGTATTAATATGCATACGCAGCATCACGGGCTTGCCTATTTCGCCCGCATCTAGCATCTCCTTGGCTTTTACGGCTGGCTCATAGTGAACAAAATTTTCATATACGCGCAAAACCACGCCGGCTTTCTTGGCTGCAGCGATCATTTCATCTGCTTCTGCCGCGGAAAGGCACATTGGCTTTTGAACTGAAATATGCTTGCCTGCTTTAGCTGCCTGCACGGTCATTGGACAATGAAGATGATGAGGGACAAGAAGTTCCACTAAGTCTATCTCTGGATCCTTCAACAATTCGGGATAATCCTTGTATATCTTTGCAACACCCCACTCCCGCGCTTTTTGTTTTGCTCTGGCCTCCTTGGCGTCGCACAAAGCGACAATCTGCGCATCCGAGCGATCCCGATAACCAAGCACATGAAGATCCGAGATACGACCACAACCGACCAAAGCCACTCCAATTTTCTTCATAAATTTTCTCCTGACTGAGATTCCATTGCTGCCAATTTTTCACGAATCTCCGAATGTTTTTTGCGATCGATAGGATACCAGATCAATAAGGGCAAGGTGACGATAATGATGATCCCCGGAATAGGCCCAAAGAACAAACGGATTCCCAATAGCGATTTAGAGCTTTGAACTACATTCGGCACATAGCCAAAACCGGTCAGCATCCAGCCAATCCCAGCAATGGCAAGAGCTTCGGATATCTTGGTAGCCAATCCCCAAATACCATAATACATTCCACTTCTAAATTCGCCGGATTGAACTCGGTCATAATCTGCCACATCCGCTACCATCGACCATGGGAAAATCCACTGCGAGCCAAAACCTATGCCAGCCAGAGCCGAGAGAATGTATACCAGCTTCCCCTGCTCTGGCTTCAAGAAAAACGATATGCTGATTGCTATCGCGCCAATTCCGGTACCCAATGCATAGCTCTTGCCCTTATCAAGCTTTTCGCTGAGCTTTTTCCAAAAGGGCAAGGACAACGTGACGCAGATAAGCATCAGCCCCATTACCAGCGATATTTCATTTTTCATAAGCAGCTGGTATTCGAGATAGTAAGCCATCAAAGTCTTCACCATCGCGAACGCAAGGTTGATAACGAAATATGCTATACACAAACGCTGAAAGGGCTTATTGGACAAGGCTATCTTCACACTCTGCCAGACATTGGTCTTGGCCTTGGTTTGCATAACCTTTTTGCGTTCTTTTATTCCAGCAGCCGAGATGAGCAAGACAGCCGCACAGATGACTCCATAGATAATACCTACATAAGCCCAACCTTTTCTCCCATCGGAGAAGAGTCCAGCTAGAAGCGGAGTGAGAGCGACGCCGACGAGATAGGCTGGCACGGCCATTACCATGCGAGTAGTGGTAAGAGAACTGCGCTCATCGTAATCGTCTGTCAATTCCGAGGTAAGCGCGTAATAGGGAACATTAGTCAATGTCCAGAAGGTATCGAAAAGGATAAACGTAAGAGCAATCCAGATGAATGTCGTAGTTGTAGATAAACCTTTTGGTATGAACCAAAGCAGCATAATGCTGATCCCTAATGGGATAGCTCCCCAAATCATAAAAACCCGTCGTCGCCCCAACTTAGAATCCGTCTTATCTGTCAACCATCCAAATAGGGGATCGTTTATTGCATCCCAGATTTTTCCTATCAATAGCGCATTACCTGCAAGAACGGGTAAAATCAAGGCTATATCGGTATAGAATTTCAATAGATAAAACTGAATAGCAGAATTGATAATGGCATTGCCAATGTCCCCAATACCATAGAACATCTTTGTCTTAAGCGGCAGTTTCACTTCCTCATTGTTTTTCAGAGATTCCTCTTTTTTTGGTTTTCCTCTTTCCATTTCATTGCCTCCATTTTTTTATCTCCTCTTTCAAATTGGATTGCGGCAGGTCATCAAATCCAAGCGCATCGAAAATGCCGGGATAGGTCAATGCTTCTTGCACAATCGATTCTGGTAGTCTCTGCAAAATCTCATGCATGGGGAAATGCGTAGTCTGCGAAATATTCTTAAGTATTATGCGAGAACTTTGCTGGGATTCTCGCCTGTGTGGGGGATATCCTATGCCTGATTCGACAGCGAATAATTGGTCAAATATCATTTTTAGATTGACATCGGAAGCCCAGCCATAGCCCTGGTTAAGCATGAGAGAAATGCAGTTCCCACCATTTATCTGAGCAAACAGCCATGCATCCAATGGCGAAACGATGTGCCCACAGCACACGCCCGGGTATTGCATGACAGAATTGAGAAAACCCTGCCCTGTACCACAGCCGCCGACCACAAAATCCGCCGCACCGAGGTTCAAAAAGAGCGCTCCCAATAGGCCAGTATGAATATAGGTCAGCTCAGGCTTTGCTCCATTCTGTTTCATGCCAGCATTTATGAGTATATGACCACGGCCTTCTAGGGCTCTCAAAATATCCACATTTCGATCTGCTGCGCTTGTCTCATTCAGAATGGCAATTCTCATCGCTTTTCCTTCTTCTTCAAAACTCCAATAGCCACGCTTGCTATTCGATCAATGGAAAGCCCATAGGCATCCATTAGGCTATCTGTATCTAGTGCCGTACGAGCGAAGGTATCCGATATCC
Organism: Spirochaetaceae bacterium; assembly: GCA_003452735.1. Classification (GTDB taxonomy): domain Bacteria; phylum Spirochaetota; class Spirochaetia; order Treponematales; family Rectinemataceae; genus Rectinema. Next base: position 10,654 of record DMNL01000032.1, on the reverse strand, counting down.
CTATTCTCACCATCGGCGTAGGGCACTTTTCAGCCAGGACTTCGGCAACCGCGCCGCCGAGACCCCCTAAAATGCTATGCTCTTCGGCAGTCACGATAGCGCCGGTCTCAGCCGCAACTCTATAGATCGAATCCTCATCAATGGGCTTTATGGTATGAATCTCGAGAACAGCAGCCTCAATTCCTTCCTTGGCAAGAATTTCGGCTGCGGCCATGCAGCGTCCCACCATGCTCCCACAGGCGATTAGACCCACATCTCTTCCTTTGCGCCTCGCGATTGCCTTGCCTATTTCCAGTGCTTCGCCTTCTTTATGAACAGGAATCGATGCACCGCGGCTTATGCGCATTGTTATCGGTCCATCTTTTTTTGCCATCAGTGGCACAAAGGCTGCTGTCTGGGTCGCATCCGAAGGCACTATCAAGGTCATTCCAGGCAAAGATCTAAAAATGGCGATATCGCTTATGGAGTGATGTGTAGGACCATCTTTGTAATCAGATAATCCTGCATAATGTGCTACAAGCTTTACATTGGTGCGAGCATAGCAAATATTGCTGCGTATCGCTTCGATGGCTCGCAGCGAAAGCAAGGCGGAGAACGCATTTGCAAAGGGAATCAGCCCTCCAAGAGCCAAACCTACCGCCACATCCACCATGCAAGGTTCGGCAATTCCAATATTGTAAAAGCGTTCAGGAAAACGCTGGGCGAATATCTTCGTAAGAGTAGAAGAACTTGTATCGGCATCGAGCACTACAATGTTTTGGTTTTCTTCTCCATATTGCAAGAGCGCTTTGCCAAAGGCTTCTCGCATAGAAATAGCTGCCATTTCAAAACTCCTCACCAAGCTCATGAAGAGCGCGCGCAAGCTCCTCTGTCGATGGAGCAACGCCATGCCAATATGCCTTGTTCTCCATAAAGCTCACGCCTTTGCCTTTTATCGTTCTTGCAATGATCACCGTTGGTTTCTTCTGGGCTTCAATGCATTGGAGAAAAGCCTGATATAGTTGATCGACATCATGCCCATCCACCTCGAGGACATCCCATCCAAACGATCTCCATTTTTCTGCGAGCGGTTCGATTGGCATAACTTCTTCGACAAATCCGTCCAGCTGTACTCCATTGTGGTCGATAATGGCGACTAAATTGGTGAGAGCATATTTCGCGGCAGCATTTGCTCCTTCCCAGACGAGCCCAGCCTGGCATTCACCATCTCCTAGGAGGGTAAAAACCCGATAGTCTTTTCTCTTATGTCTTGCTGCAAGGCATAGCCCTACTCCAATCGGAACGCCGTGCCCCAAAATTCCGCTATTCATATCGACACCGGTCGTCTTGAGGCGATCAGGATGCCCTTGAAGATGACAATCCAGTTCTCCCCACTTCTGTAATTCTTCTTCAGGGAAAAAACCACGCTTTGCAAGAGTGGCATAGAACATTGCCGATGCATGTCCCTTGCTCAGCAAAAACCGATCTCTCTCATCCCAGTTTGGATTCTCAGGATCGATTCTCATAACCTTGAAATATAAAACAGTCATGATTTCTGCGGCTGATAGTGATCCCCCCGGATGCCCAGCCTGCCTTCTATGTATCATTCGTAGACTTGTGCATCGCAACTCACGGGCAATCTCGTTCAATTCTTCGCTCTCTTCTTTAGCTAAGCCTTGCATTTCGCAATCCTATCCTATCTACAATCCTATCTTGTGGCGCAATTTCTGGGTCTCTTCGACCCAATTGCCAACATTCCATCGCCCATAGACTCCCATAGAGCCAAGGGGATCCGTACTGTAATAGACTGGAATATGAATGAGAGATAATCCTTTGTAATCGAAAGCTTTATCCAAAGCTCTTCTCAGCTCTTCTGGTGAATGACCTCCGCTTATGGCCATTACTCCGGGCACGGATTTTGCCCATCCTAGGTAATCGATAGGCTTTTCGTGCCAAGTTGCAAATTCGTTTCCATATTGAGCCATCTGCAAACCAGAAATAGCAGCCATGCGATTATTGTCGAATAAAAGAATGCAGCCCCTTGCGCCATGCTCTGCTCCATCGATCAAGATCTGAGGATTCATCGTAAAGGAGCCATCGCCGCTAAAAGCCAGAATATAGGGACAATCTGGCTTCGCCGCGCTTGCAAGGATCGCTGAAACAGCAAATCCCATATAACTTGCTCCGGAATCCGTAATAGTCTTACCCGACCATTCGTCCGAGGCGATCTGAAAACCATTCGCCTGCACATCGCCCGCATCGAAAATATTTATGACTTCTTTGTCCGCTGACCAATCCAATGCAATTTTGATTGCGGCCGGCTGGGTCAATACTCTTCTTCTCCAGAAAGAATCCTCGAGCGTTGGATTATCAAAGCGCTCTTGCTTGAAGGCTTCCCATTCGGACTTTTTAGCTGCGCAAGCAAACAGCCAATCCGACGATTCGGTATGAGCCTGTCCATAAGATTCTCTAGATACTTCTTCAGACTTTTCTTTCAATGCCTCTTTCAGCGCTTCTTCAGGCTCCTCTCTCAGCGCTTTTTTCAGGCCTTCTTCCGATGCCCTTTTCAATGCGCCGATCAGTTCTTTCAGCGTGAGTTTTGCATCTCCCATCAACGCGAGCGAATCCTGATAATGAAGAGCATCATCCAGATCCGCATTGATATTTATCACTTTTCTGACATTTGGATATCCAGTGCGCGAGCTATCCGACTGACAGACTGCTCTGGTACCAATAGCGATAAGAAGATCGGCCATTTCCATGGCATAATTGCCACAGATACTCCCTTTCGATCCGCCTACCCCCATACAGCGTGGATGCTCGTAAGGCACTATGCCACCTGCTATTGGAGTGTAAACACATACTCCGTCTATTAATTCCGCAAGTTGCAGAATTTCTTCTGTTGCTCCTTTTGCACCCGCGCCGATCTTTATCACAGCCGATCTTGAATCTTTTATCCAAGCGACTGCTTTTTCATAATCTCCAACAGCAGCTCCTATACAAGATATTTCTCCGCACTGCAGCTCTCGCAGATTGAAACCCTTTAGCATACGTGATTGCACATTCATAGGCATGGACACATAGAAAGGGCCAGGGCGAAAGGGATGATCCACTCTCGCATGCCCTCTTCGGAGCGCCGTCGAAAGCGCCCAAGGATCTTGGAGGCTATAGGCAGAGCCCATCGCCTGCAGAACCTGAGGAAATAGAAACTCCTGATTCTTAGGAATCTGCTGCATATTGTAGCCTTCATCCTCGGTGGTCTCATCCCCAAACAGGTACCATACACCTATGCCATCGGAAGCGGGCACAAGCGAAGCGGCTAAAGCCTGAAAGGCACCAGGCCCAATGGAAGTGACTACAGCAGCCTTTTCATGTGTAATCCAATTGAGAGCTGTAGCTGCATGGGAAGCTTCGATTTCATTCCGTAAACCCAATACTCTTACCAGCCCAGCCTTCTCAAAGATGCGCAAAACTTCGCCAATCTCCGTCGATCCATGACCAAACACGGTGAAGTATGTTTTTACATTCTGCAGAAGCATGCCTAGAATCAGCAGTTCTGAGAGCGTTGCATCTATATGGAGCGGAATTCTATTCGCTGCCAATGCGACATCGAGCCCACCACATTCTGCAATGATGTTAGCTCTCTCTATTCTCGCTTTTTCGATTTCTTTGTACTCCATTTAGCAGTCCTTTTATCTATGTTGAATCCCAATTTATCCGAAAGCTGCTGAGCGATATTCTTTATATGTGGAGCTAATACCTTGATTCGAGGAAGACTCAAACGGGTAGAAGGACCAGAAATGCCAATAGCCCCCACCAGTTTATCTCTATAATCAAAAACCGGAGAAGCAATACAGCGCACATCTGGATCGAATTCCTCATCATCTATCGCATATCCCTGCTCTTTTACCTGCTGGAGCTCTCTCTGCAAGATTTTGGGATCTTTGATTGTCTTCGAAGTATAGCCCTCTAATTCATATGGAATTGGATAATCTCCAAAAGCCAATAGTGCTTTCCCCAAAGCAGTACAATGCAGCGGAGCCATGTGTCCGACCTCTACATTTACCCTTAGCGTAGAGGGCGATTCCATCTGATCTATATAGAGCGCTTTCCCTTGGGCATAGATAGCCAAGTGCGCACATTCTCCTGACAGCTCCACCAATTCTCTCAGGAATGGCTTCGCAGCTTCTCTCAAAGGCATGCGGATAATGACGCTGCGGCTTAAGTTTACAAGTGTTGGTCCTAGTGTATATGTCCTACCGTCCTCTGATCTTTGAACAAAACCGTCTTTTACTAGGGTTTGAACAAGCCTTGAAGCAGTGGATTTGTCCACCTGCAGTTGCTCAGCTAATTCTGTAACACCGATTCCAAATTCGCTTTCAGCCATAATTTCTAGGATCTTTAAGCCACGAGCCAACGATTGTATTTCAGCCATAGATTTATTCAACTTCCTTTTTCATAAGCAGTTATCGCTTTAGTATTTGATCTAAAAGTACTGCAAAGATAATAACTACGCCCTTAGCTATTAACTGGTAAAAGGGGCTCACATTCAGCAGATTAAAGCCATTGTTAAGAATCCCAATTATAAACACGCCAATCAATGTTCCCCAAACAGATCCCCTTCCACCCATAAGACTTGTCCCACCTAATACTACGGCAGCTATTGCATCAAGCTCAAACCCTTCTCCTGTATTAGGCTGAGCAGATCCGAGTCTGCCAGCTAGAATCATTCCTGAAATTCCGGTGTAAAGACCACTTATCAGATACACTATGCTCTTAATTCGATTTACTTTTACTCCAGAAAGACGAGCTGCCTCTTCATTTCCGCCGATAGCGTATATATAAGAACCCAAAGGAGTGTGGGATAATATGAAATGTGTTAGACCTAGTATCAGCAACATTAAAATCACAGGGACCGGCACACCTGCTATCATTCCTTCTCCTAGCCAGCGATATGGACTTTCAAAGCGCACGATTGGTTGTCCATTTGTTATAACCAAGGCTGTACCACGCGCTATTGTCAACATAGCTAGTGTTTCGATAAAAGGTGGAATCTGAGCGTAAGCTATTAACAATCCATTCAACAGACCTATAATGGCTCCTAATCCCAAACCGACTATGATTCCAGTTAAGTCTGATCCAGGTAATCTCATAGCTAGTATAGCAGTACATCCAGTAAGGGCTACTAGGCTCCCTACAGAAAGATCAATCCCACCGGTAATGATTACCATTGTCATCCCCATAGCGATAATTGCATTGATCGAGACTTGCCTGGCAATATTAATCAAATTCGATAGGGTAAAAAATCGATCAGAAAGCAAGCTCATTACCAAGCCAATAGCAATAAGCCCAAAGAGGCTTCCATAATTCTTCCAGAGGATCCTTTTACGCATGCCTTTATTTTTCTCCTCTTGAAATGCAGTTTAAAATAGTTTCTTGCTCTGTGGAGCCTCCGGGATACTCAGCTATAATACAACCATCGCTCATTACATAGATACGATCACTCATAGCAATAAGCTCCTGAAGATCTGAAGAGATCAAAAGAATACCTATACCCTTCTTTACTAGATCGTTGATAATCTTATATATTTCGAACTTGGCCCCAATATCGATGCCTCGAGTTGGTTCATCTAGAATAAGTAAGCGACAATTCTTCGCCAGCCACTTACCCAAAACAACTTTCTGCTGATTACCTCCACTCAATAACAGAGCTTGCTGTTCTAGAGATGTAATATGAATTTTGAGCTGGTCTACTTGAGCCTGCGCAATTTCTCTCTGACGATGGCGATTAATACTCAAACCATTAAAAAGTTCCGATAGCATAGGAATAGTTAAGTTGTCCAGAATTGTCATCTGAAGGATCAGACCTTGTTCCTTGCGATCTTCGGGAACCATACCAATACCATAGTTAATAGCCTCTGCAGGACTATTAGGTTGTATACTCTTGCCTAAAAAACTTAAACGCTGCCTTCGCAGAGGGTTTGCCCCAAAGATAGATCTTGCCAACTCGGTTCGCCCAGCTCCGACTAAGCCAGCCAATCCTACAACCTCTCCAGCATTTATTTGCAGCGGAATCTCTCCATGCTCAGCAATATTGCTTACCTCCAAAAGGCGCTCTCCTCGAATAGCATGCTCTTTTGGATAATGTTCTGAAATTTCTCTGCCTACCATTAAGCGAATAATCTCTTCTATATCGATTGATTGAGTATCTCGAGTTTCAACCATCCTACCATCACGCAATATGGAAATCCGATCAGTGATTTTAGCTAGCTCCTCCAATCGGTGCGACACATAGACAATTGTTACTCCTTGCTTCTTTAGCGTACGGATTGCATTGAACAATTGCTCAACTTCCCTCTCTGAAAGCGGAGCACTGGGTTCATCCATCAGAAGTATCTTGGATTGTTGGGATAGTGCTCTAGCAATCTCGACTAGTTGTTTCTCTGCTACAGATAATTCAGCAACGAGGCTCTGAGGATCTAGATCGCTGCAAAATTCTTTCAGTAGTTTAGAGGCTTCCTGACACATCTTTTGGCGATGAAGTACGAAATGCGACCCAACTTCGGCTTCATGACCTAGAAATATATTCCTCGCTACATCCAGGTAAGGTATCAAGCTAAGCTCTTGGTAAATCACGACTATACCCAGCTCGCGACTTTGCCGTGGATTATTGATAGATACTGGATTCCCTTCGAGCAAGATATCTCCAGAATCTGCCCTCAACGCACCACTTAGAATCTTCAGAAGAGTGGATTTGCCAGCCCCATTCTCTCCTACTAAGCCATGTATTTCTCCGTGGCGCAGGTTGAAATCAACGGAGTCCAATGCGCGTACCCCTGGAAAATCCTTAACGATACCTCGCATAGAAAGCAAATATTCGCTTTTCTGTGTCTCCATTTATTACTAACCTGCGCTTTTTGCTGTTAATTTCCATTCGGGCTAAGATAGCCTGCTGCTCACATCTATATGTTGCAACTATTCTCTTATGGCGTAATGAACTGTACTGGCATAACCGACTTTACTGGAATCGATATTTCTCCAGTCTTCAGCCATTTGGCATATACCACGCCTAAGCGACCAATATCCTTTGGAGGTAGAGCTATTGTCATTGCCAACTCGCCTTTTTTTACTGCCTCCACTGCATCTTGGTTTGCATCCATACCCGTAATCAGAATCCCAGTTCGTCCCGCTGCCTTTACAGCCGCCAAAACGCCCATAGCCATCTCATCATTGAAGCAATATACTGCATCAATCTTAGGTTGTGCTTGAAGGATGTTCTCCATAACATTCATTGCCTTAGCTCTGTCATATTGCCCGCTTTGCTGGGCTACGATCTTGATTCCTTGATATTTTTTGAAGACCTCAGCTGATCCGATCTTTCGGCTCTCTGAAGAGTCTGCTCCGGGAATTCCTTCCATCACAACTACATTGCCCTTTCCTCCAAGCTTGTCCACAATCCATTGTGCACCCATTCTTCCAATCACAACGTTGTCAGTCCCAATATGGGAGATCACCATGCTAGTGGGAATCTCTCGCTGAAGGGTAATGACTGGAATTCCAGCCTTGGCAGCCTTTTCTACGACAGCCACTGCGCCATCATGTGTAGCATTAATCAGAAGTACTTGGATTTTCTTCTGAATCAAGTCTTCTACATCGGCTATCTGCTTATCCAACTTATCGTTAGCATTAAGCACATATACCTCAATACCCTGTCGAGCTGCCTCTTCCTTTACTCCATCAGCCATAGCAACATAGAAAGGATTTACCTGAGTAGAGACAGAGAAGCCTATTACTAGCTTTTGCTGTGCAATCACTTCTCCTCCCAGCAATAAAAGCAAAGCAGCGAAAACCAATAGTTTTTTCGATACCCTGTTCATATGAAACCTCCTCTTAAGGAAATACAGCTTAGAAACAGCTGTCGATACTGTTCTTAATGTTCTAATGAATTCTTAAGTCAGCATCAATTTGTTGTATATTATACAATATATTTGCACTATCGTCAACAATTTATTCTCATTTGTCATTTAAGAATTAGACAGACTTAGCTATGCAAATCTACGATCATGTAAGAAATACAGACCCAAGTGAAAGAATGTGCCAAAGACTGAGGTCTTAATTTATCCTAACCTGATCACAGTGCCCAAGATGATCTTCATCTTCTCAACCTCAAGAATAGAGAGTTCTGCAATGAAGCTCTTCATAGTTCTGATATTGTGCTTATATTACTTGCAAACCTTGTAAAATAAACTGGCAGCTGAAATGATCCTAGTTTGTAGTAAAGTGAGCCATGATTAAAGCAAGGCAGATCTGAAGAAGATGGAAATATATTCTCTCGCTTGATATAATTGATATTTGGAGGCCAATGCGGTCATGAAGAAAATAATTCCAATAATAGAAGGCGCTTTAATAACGATAGTAATAATCTTGTCTCTCTATTCATGCGATGCAATGTATCATTATCAGATTTGGGCTGTTTTACCTTCAGATCAAAAGTATTCAATAAAGATCAAGCTATCATCGGATGAGGATCAGTCGATTCTTGGAGACTATATTTCCTCGGAAATTGAAAGCAAGGACTATTCTGGAGTGAGTATCATCCTCGATAGAAAGATGATCGGGCCTGGCGTAATAATCGTGGATCTGGAGAAAGCTTTTTGGCAATGTGTAGATGAGATCACTTTCGAGGGCAAGGTTGATGGAAAAATGTACCCCATAAATAAGGAAAATGCTTCAATTTATAAGGCTAATAAGAGAGACATTATTATTTATATAAACCTATCAAAATAGTTGCTCTCTTAAGCCTGTTTTGCTTTTTCCTCGACCTTCTCTGGCTTTACGATATCGATGATGCCAAGAATTATGAATTTGATAGAATACAAGACCATTACCGCCGAGGATATCGGCATGCAACTATAGATCACCTTCTTAGGGAACTGAAGCGACTCGGTCACTTCGATGGAACGATTGAAAAGCTCTCTGGAGTACCAGAAAAAAATCGCTATGAAGACAAAGGAGATGATTTCTACTAAGAGGTGGTATGTTGCACGCACCCTAGGTTTCTTCAACCGCTTTCCTATCCAATCGCCAGCGCTAAAATGGCCTCTGGCGATCCAGACTGCAGCTGCTCCATAGAATATCATCCATGCAAAGCATAGCTCGACTATCTCGCTATACCAGTTGATAGAGGTAATGGGTATATAACGCAAAAGAACATTCGCTGTGACGAGAACCATTATGGCTGCAAAGGTCACGATGCAGATCCACTTGAATATTTGAATTATGACCTGATCGACAACCTTGAATCTGTCATTTCTTTTCATTGCCCCACCCCCATAAGAAGGTTCGGTAGACATGTCGATATCTCCGGAACATAAGCGATTATCACGGTTACGATAAAGATCCCGATGATGTACGGAAACGATTCCTTTGCCAGGGTCCAGATGTTGATCTTGGTGAAACTGGACACTGCAAAGAGGCACATGCCCACGGGCGGAGTGAGATTTCCTATCATGATGAGCAATGTCATGACAACGCCAAAGTTGACGAGGTCGAAACCATATTGCATCACGATTGGCAGAAAAATCGGAATCGTAATTAGGAATATCGCATTTCCTTCCAGGAAAAGGCCAAGTATGATTATTATGACAAAAATGATTGCCATAAGCCCTGTGCCAGACATATTCATGCTCAGCAGTGTAGCAATGAGATTATCTGGAATTCGCTGATACATAGTGAAATAGCTAAAGAAATTTGCCGCTGCCATGATGAATAGAAGTGCGGCGGATTGCTTTATCGTATCCCACAGCATATTCGGTAAGTCCTTGAGCTTCAGATCCTTATAGAGAAAACCAAGGAAAAGCGCATATAGACATGTAATTACAGCTGCCTCTGTAGGAGTAAAGAGACCGCTAAATATTCCTCCAAGGACAATGACAATGGCCATGAGAGAAAGAAAAGCCTTCTTTGCTGCATCCCAGATCTCATGACGGTTAGCCTTGGGGTAACTTGGAAAGCCCCGTGGCTTGGCCATAATGCCAATTGCCACCATTATTGCGCCGCCCATTAGAAAGCCTGGCAAAAAACCTGCAAGGAAAAGCCGAGGTACGGAAACATTGGTCAGTGCGCCATAGAGAACAAAGGAAATAGACGGAGGAATGATAGGCCCAAGTGTCGATGCTGATGCCACAATAGAAGCGGCTACCTCTTTTTTATACCCATTGTCGACCATTGCCTTATACTGAAGCTGTCCGAGCCCAGCAGCGTCTGCAACCGCCGAGCCCGATATCCCCGAAAAGAGCATCTCGGCGACTACCGACACCTGACCAAGACCGCCTGGGATATGTCCAACTAAAGCTTTCGCAAACCTGAAAATGCGATTGGTAATGCCCCCTGTGTTCATAAGATTGCCAGCAAGGATAAAAAAAGGAACCGCAAGAAGTGTGAATCCTGTGGTTCCATAGTGCATCCTCTGAGGCAAAAGAGCTAGAAACTGTCCTTGCCCCTGCCCGACAAAAAAGATTACGGCTGTCAAGACAATGGCTACAACTATCGGAACATTTATCATTATTAGCGACAAGAGGACTACGAATACTAGAACGGTAATCATAATATTCTCCATCGATTCATAGAGCTCGATCTGCTTATAAGCGCCAAATCACGAAAAATGGCAGGCGCC
>DMNL01000069.1 GCA_003452735.1 Spirochaetaceae bacterium | reverse complement strand
CTCTGAGTTTTCCGCAATCACGTGTCATAACAGATAGCGAGCCTCATTTTCCAGATGCTTTTGAGCCCTGATCCTAGGATTGTTCCCTTGGCTCGCCAGGATTTGGCGAGCTTCTTTAGATTTTCTTTTAATCGGGAGTACCTTATGCGTTTTTATCCTTTATTTTTTTGTTTGCTGCGATTATAGTTATGATTATGACGTTTGTAGAATCTATGCATGTCGCCGAAGCGCAGATTATCCTCCAGATTCAGACTTTTCTGGGTCTTGGTCTTCGAATTCCCATGACAATTGTATCATTATTCGCATCAGAAGCATTCGTGATCGCAATTATTCCCGTTGTGTACTGGTGCGTAAATCGCAAGAAAGGGGCTGAGCTTGGCCTTTTAGTGTTGGCTTCCACTTTTATAAATCTCTGGCTAAAGCAAATATTCGGATGGCCCAGGCCTTTCGATATCATTCCAAGCGTAGGGCTTGCAAGCGAATCGAGCTATGGTATGCCTTCGGGCCATTCTCAGCTGAGCGTCGTTTTTTCCGCTTATATCATACAGTTTTTGCCCAAAAAATGGCGTCCATTTATGCTGATAGGCTTTCCATTGCTGATCGGATTTTCGAGAATATACCTAGGTGTTCATTTTTTAACCGATGTCCTCGGGGGTTATCTAGCAGGAACTATCTTTTTTCTCCTTTATAAGCTGGGGGAGCCTGCAATTGAAAAAATGCTCCAAAAGGCAGATTTACGAGTACGTGTTATATTGGCCGCAGCTATTTCTTTTTTGATGAATTTAATTCTACCTAAAGAGACGATGATATCGGGAGCTTTTCTTGGTGCTGCGCTCGGTTTCACATTTGCGGCTCATGGTCTCTCTTTCGAAGAAAACGATAAACTCAAAATCAAAGTTTCCCGATATCTCGTAGGATTGGCTACTACTGGAATTGTCTACATCGTTCTCAAAATGGCAAGCACTCCTATCAATAGCTTATTGGGCAACAATCAGGAAAACCTCCTTCGCTTTGTGCGCTATACTCTTGTTGGTGGCTGGGTGAGCTTTGGAGTCCCTTTCTTGTTCCTAAAAGTGGGGCTCGCTCATCGTACAAGCGAGTAACCTTTATCCAGCAGCGTGAACACTTTCTCAGCGCCAGGGCTAAGGTATATCTTTTTATATTTATCGATAAATATCGCATAGGTGTAGGGAAATTGCTTTAAGAGCTCCATTCCTTTTTCGATGCCAAGGGCGAAAAGCGAGGTCGAAAGCGCATCAGCATCGATGCTGCTCTGGCCGATGATCGAAACAGATAATAAGCCATTATCCACAGGGAAGCCTGTCTTTGTGTCCATTATGTGATGGTAGCGCTTGCCGTTTTCTATGAAGTAGCGCTCGTAGACGCCGGATGTTACCACGGTCATCTGAGGGCCTTCCACAATGCCGAGGTAGTCTCCACGCTCTGATTCAGGGTTTTGGATTCCGACGCGCCAAGGGGTTTTGTCTTTTTTAGTTCCATATACGAAAACATTGCCACCAAGATCTATTACAGCGGCTTTGACCTTTGCCCTCGTGAGAATCTTTTCGACTTCGTCGGCTGCATATCCTTTTGCAATGGCGCCCAGGTCTAGGCGCATTCCCTGCTTTTTCAAAAGGACCTTATTGGTGGATGCATCGAGGACGACATTGCGCCAATCAACCAAAGCTTTAGCAGACAGGATATCTTTTGAAGGAGGTACTTTTTCTCCACCCTCGCCGATATTCCAAAGTTTTACCAAGGGGCCTACGCTAGGGTCGAATGCGCCGTTAGTGATCTTGGCATACTCGATTGCTTTGGAAATCACGTAAAAGGTGTCGCTAGAAACCTGGACAGCCTCTTTCCCTGCCATTTCGTTTATTTTTGAAACCTCCGTCCCTTCTTTGTTTACACTCATGCGATCTTCTATTGTTCGCAATCGTGCAAAGGCTTCGTCTAAGGTAGCACTGTTCCCTCCCTCGACAAGACGAATTGTACAGAGCGTGCCAAGCACAAAATCCGTTTTGCTCAGCTCTTTCGCACACAGACGGGGAGGCCTTGTTGCGATAGCGCATGTAAGAACAAAGCCAATCACAAAAAAATGCCATGAGAAAAATTTGGAAGATTTTATCTTTGAAGATTTCATCTTATTTCGTTTAGGAAAATTCCATTTGGGACGATTTGTCAGGCAGTAATTACGGCTGATCCTCACAATATAATGCTCATCCAAGTTCTCTGCCTATTGTTGTTCTAGGACCATGTCCGGGATATACAAGCGTGTCCGGCGAGAAACGCGCAAGCTTTCTTAGGCTGGCTTCTAAGGCATATATATCCGAATCTGGCCCATCTGTTCGTCCTACCCCATCGCGAAACAATGTATCGCCAGAGATGATACAGGAACAACTCGTACCTTGCTCTCTGCCCTCTTCTTCGTAGCCATACGAACCAGCCTTGAGTTCAGGCTCATATAGACAGATAGAGCCTTTGCTGTGACCTGGCGTATGAAGCACCTGAAGGCTCGTACCAGGCACCATAGTGCCATCGATCAAAAGAATCTCGGGGGCCGGCAGTGGTTTCCAGGATGCACGAAAATATGATGGCGCTCTAATTGCTTCGAAAAGCAGGCGGTTCGTTTCCTCGCTCTCTTTTCCAAGATAGCAAGCGTCTTCTGGATGAATGGCAATGGGAAGCTCCGTCCCCCATAGCTCGAAAAGATCGGGGATAGCTGCCGTATGATCTAGATGGCCATGTGTCAAAACGATAAGAGAGGGCTTAAGCTGCTTATATCGAACAAAATTATCGATTTTCTCGGGGTCTGCACCAGGATCTATAAGGATTATTTTGCCCTCTGATTCAGCGATGTAACAATTTTCTCCGATTGGCCCTACTTTGAGACGCCAGATTGTCGATGCCACGTCCTATTATCCTTTTGAAGATGTTTTTGCGCGCTTCTTAGCCGGCTTTATCTCGAGAGCATGGCCATTCAGCTCCGCACCATTCATTGCTGCGATCACCTTCTGAGCTTCCTCTACAGGCACTTCAACGAATGAATATTTTTCGAGCAAATGCACACGACCAATGGCATCGAGCGATAGGCCTGTACGCTCTGCAATCTTATTTCTCAGGTCCTGAGGTTTTAGGTGGTGCCGTTTCCCCATGGAGACAAAAAGAGATACAGTCTCCTTCGATGGAAGCTCTTTCATTGAAGATAGTGGGCTGGAAGAGATTGCGCCCGAAGGCGCGCCTTTAATTGATTCTGCTGCGGAAGGAGTCCCCATAAATAAGCTTTTCCCCTGTTCGCGACTTGCCTTTTGAGGATATGTTTTTTGGGGCGATGTTTTTTGCTGTGGCTTTGCCCTGGATAGGCCTGCGGCGCGAAGAATCATGAGTGCTGCAGCGTAGGAGCGCAGATGGAAAGGTATTTTTCTTCTGAATGCTCTGCGAACATCTTCGAGGAGTTTCGGGTCCTGCGGATGTCTAAGCTCATCTAGTAGGCCATCGAGAAAGGCTTTTAGAGCTTTTTCGTCAAATCTGGAGGCTGCAGCATCATTATTGTCCTGCACGAATCAACTCCTGCTATATGATGAAATAATGTCTTATATGCGCTAATATACTTCAGTTTTCATCACCATGTAAACTATAGTATTAAAAAGTATAGACAAGAAAGCCTCTCTGCATAACAATATGGGAAAGTTCTACAAGCTATAAAACGATGAGGAGATATGGAGAAAAACAACAGGCCAAAGATTTGCCTCTGTATGACGGGAAAGACAATCGAAGATGACCTGCGTGTCCTCGACCAATATCGTTCTGTCGTAGATTGTGTCGAATTACGCGCTGATTGCTTAGATCCAAGCGAACGTTTCTTAATTCGCGACTTCCCAGAAAAAGCAGGGCTTCCATGCATACTGACGATAAGACGTTTAAAAGATGGTGGCAAATTTGAAGATGGAGAAGGTGTTCGCCTTGTTCTAATAGCAAAGGCGTTGTCCTTTCCAAAGCCAGATGCTAGCGCTAATTATGCCTTTGTCGATCTTGAGGATGATTTCAGGGCACCAGTCGTCGAAGAAGCTTGTCGCACCTTCGGAACTCGCATTATTCGATCTCACCATTACCTCGATGGAATGCCAGATAGTCTCGATGATGCTTATGAGGAGCTGACTCTTGAAGAAGATGAAATACCCAGACTCAACGTAAATCCCCAGAACAGCGAAGATTTTATCCGCTTTTTAGAATGGTGCCTTCAAAAACCAAAGACTGATCAACTCCTTATAGCTAGCGGAAACTATGGTATAGCCTCGCGCATTCTATCATGGCGCCTTGGTTCGTTATGGACATACGCGAGCCCTTTGCGAAGTGGAATGGAAGCTGCCGCGCCGGGCCATATCGATCCCTTAGATCTCATAAATATCTACAATTTCGACCTTGTCGATAGCGATACGACAATTTATACACTCATGGGTCAAAACTCTATCGCTCAATCGCTCTCGCCATACCTGCACAATAATGCATTCAGAAAAATGGGTAAGAATGCTCTTCTTATTCCTACACCTGTAGACAGCTGTATAGATGGGCTAAAGATACTCGAAATACTTGGAGGCAAAGGAGCGGCAATCACGGTCCCATTCAAGCAAGATATTCTGCCATATCTTTCTTTCCATTCTACCGATGTGCAACTCATAGGAGCCTGCAATACGCTTGTGTGGCGCGACTCGGGATGGGCGGGCTATAACACCGATGCCGATGGCTTTGAGCGCAGTCTTCTGGAATTCCTTGGCAAACAGGATATTTCTGGATGTAAGGCGACAATTATTGGTGCAGGAGGTGCGGCTAAATCGGTCGCACTTTCTCTGTTTAGAATGGGAGCAAGAGGGCTTGTTCTCAATAGAACGTATAGCATCGCCCGCGATCTAGCTCGAAAATACAACTTTTTATATGGTCATCTCGACGACAGGGCCATAGATCTCATCTCGGAACATTCCGACTTGATTGTACAAGCTACAAGTGTCGGTATGGAGAATGAAGGCGATCCTATCAGTTTTTATGAGTTCAAAGGCTCCGAAGCTGTCTTCGATTTAATCTATTATCCTGTTAAGACCTTGTTTCTAAAGCGAGCCGAAGAGGCAGGATGTCGAACCATGAATGGGTTCAAAATGCTTTGCTACCAAGCGGCTGGTCAATATAAGCTCTGGATGGGAGAACCTCCACCCGCGATCTACTCTCAACTCGAGCAGCCCGAGCAATTATAGTTCGATTAGTAGTACATAGGTATCGAGGTGGGTAAGAATTCAGGATTATAAAAATTCTATAGGAGGCATAAATGCCCAAGTCTGCATTTGTCGCGATCGTTGGCAGGCCTTCTGTCGGTAAATCTACACTGCTGAATGCACTATGTGGAGCAAAAGTTTCTATAGTCAGCTCCGTCCCCCAGACAACACGCAATGCAATCCGTGGCATAATAACCAAGCCTCAAGGACAGCTCATTTTTGTGGATACACCAGGGTATCATCTATCGGACAAAAAACTCAATCTGAGGCTTCGAGAGATCGTTTTGCAATCCATATCGGAAGTGGATCTTATTCTCTATCTCATAGATGCTACGCGCGAGCCGGGCAAGGAAGAGGAGGCAATTGCAGAGCTTCTTTCGAGAGAAATCCATCGAACAGTTGTGGCCATTAATAAGATCGATGATCCCGAAGCTAGGCCTTTATTGATCGAAGAGTTCGTGATACCTCGCCTTCGTGGAGCAAAGCGCGTTTCCATTTCTGCTGTCGAAAAAACAAATCTCGAATCCTTGATCGAGATACTGTTTTCTCTCGCCCCTGAAGGGCCTTTTTGGTATCCAGAGGATATCTACACCGATCAGGAGCCTGTTTTCCGCATCGGAGAGCTCATTAGAGAAAAGGCTATTCTCAATACATACCAGGAATTACCTCATGCTATCGCGGTAGAATATCGCGAATCATCAAAACGTGCAGACGGAGTCCTCTTTGCACGCTTTGATATTCTTGTAGAGAGAGATTCTCAAAAAGGCATAGTAATAGGTAGCCAGGGTTCGGTTATAAAACGCATCCGCGAAGAAGCCGAGGCTGATCTCAAAGAGCTATTCGATTATCCAATAAAGCTGCAAATGCAAGTTAGGGTTGATCCTGATTGGAGAAAAAGCGATTCGAGACTTTCGCGCATAATCTTTTAATATTTAGTAATTCGAATGTCTTGGTTGCGCCCATTGCGCTGGCGTATCTATACCGCATCATAGGGGCAAAACCTTCTTATATCGGATATCGAATCCTTCTATTCCCTCAGAAAAGATTTCATAAAAAGTTTTCTCTGCCAGCGGAAATACCTTCTTGTTAAGAACTTCGAGCTGTTCCGGATCGAAGCGCGATAGCACATATCCTGCAACATCATCGTGTTCAGGTCTTCCAATGCCTAACCGAAGCCTCCAGAAATCCCTTGTTCCTAAGTGCTTCTCCAACGAGCGCAAGCCATTATGTCCGCCAAGGCCGCCAGAAAATTTGTAGCCAAAAGCACCAAAGGGCATTTCGAGCTCGTCATGGACAATGAGAAGTTCATCTATCCCTAAACCATAAAAATGAACAGCTTCACCAACGCTCTCGCCCGATAGATTCATAAAAGTATGCGGTTTCAAGAAATATATTATAGTTGAACCCAATTTCATTTGAGAAAACTGCCCTTTGAACTTTGCACTCCAGCATAGTTCCGAGGCTATGATCATCGAATCGAGAAAAAGCCAAGCTACATTATGCCTATGGAAACGATATTCCTGTCCCTGATTCCCAAGGAATACACATAATTTTATCATGATATGCTCTTTCTTTGCGGGAAGCCATCGAAAGGCCCCTTAAATTTCATAATTGTATGCTTGCCAGAACCTGGCCCATGGCAGTCAGAACCATAGGTGAAGAAGAAGCCCTGTGGTTTTGCTATTTCTCTTAGCTGTTCGTTGAACCTCGAACTCTTGAATTCGCCGTTGTACCAGTAGAGCTCGACCCCGTCAACTCCTGCATGCCTAAACCATGCAAGAAGAAGTCGCAATTTTTCTGCCTCTTTTTGAAACAGGGGAAGTTCATCATCCCAGAAATGTCCAAGATGAGGAATCACCACAAAACCTCCGTCCCCATGCACTGCCTTAACCACAGTTGCAACCTCTGGTTTGTCAAGCTTGAATTTTTTAAGAAGCCCGCCTACAAAAAATTTCTTCTTGAATTCCTTGTAATTCATCTCTGGCTTAATGCAGCGATGTGCCTTCAAATAAAGGAACAAATCTACCTTGCTCCAGGAAATCTTGCGAGCGAGTTCTTCATCGAAATCAAGGCCCGTCTTATCCTTAAAAAGATCCTTAAAAGAAAGCTCCTTGTCTGGATATAGTTCTTTAGCCGATTCGATGAAGAATTCTAGCCTTGATCTTCGCTGCTCGAGCGCTTTTTGAAGGATACACTTGGTCGAGAGAATCGAAGAATTGAAATCTGCTTCCGGGAAATAGGCCAAGAGCTCGCTCCTGTACTCAATCTGTGGCTCATATATGTCTATTTCGCAAGCTGGAATTGCCTTTAGCGATCTTGTTTCGCAGGCTCGGATAAATCGCTCCGTGCCACCCATAGTATCGTGGTCGGTCAGAGCCACAATATCAAGACCAGCCCGAGCTGCTTCCAAGGCAATATCTTCTGGCCAGGACATTCCATCTGAAAAGCGGGAGTGCAGATGCAAATTCGAGAGCATTTGACGCTAGTATACAATATTGGAATTTGCCCTTCCATAGATAAAGGCATATCGATTAGAATAAAACTATGTTTCAACTGACCGATGCCATACTGGAGCGAATTATCTTTGCCATGGAGGATCAATCGAAAAAATTACTCATAGACCTGGAAACAGGGGATGTCATAGACAAGACTACTATCGAGAACGAAGATTCACCCGAGCTATATTCCGAAATGGCCCAGAGATTTGTGGAACCACCTTCATGGGATTCCCGCCGCGGTTTTTCTATTCTCGAAGCTTTTGCTTCAACGGTTACCTCGCCAACCGATATCAAGATGGAGCTAAATGCTGCGCTAAGAAGGGGCAAAGGAGTCTTCAAACAATTCCGTCAGGTACTATCTAAAGACCAGGATATCTTCAAGCGTTATCAGGAATTCAAGCTTGCGGCCATGCGTCCCATTGTGGAGAGATGGCTAGAAGCACTCCAGGAGGGAGAAAAACTAACAGCTCTAAAGGAGGAGCCGGAGGATCTCCGAGATATAATCGCTTCCGATATCGACTTCATTGTATCTAGTCTGGATGGAATTGTTTTCAAACTAGAATCCTATATCAATTATTGTATAGAAGAATCCTTCGGATCCTTGCCCATAGCTATCAAGATGAGATCCCTTTCGGACTTGTTGGAGCTTGTAAAAACAGATAGTAACTCAGTGCATATCGCCATGGGAACGATCGATGGTGTATCACCTTTGATAGCAGGCCTGTTTTCGCTTCAAGCTTATAAGGGCTCACCTATTTGCGTTGTACACGGTGTATTTGGAACAAAAGAAAGTCTTATGCTGGATTTAGAATGGCCTATTATCGAATGCATTTCTGAATATTGCACCAAGATCGGAGCAACACAAATTTTGCTCGAAGGGCCTTTCTTTTCCTCATTATTATGCGATAGTGCCCTCGAGTATGGATTTTCTCAATCAGGCACCATTTTCCATAAGAATCTTTGACAATTGTGACAAATTTGGTAAAAATGTAAAATATAAGCCTGTGAAGAGATAGCCAAGAAATATGGCTAAGAAAATAGGCCAAGAGCCACAATGGCGGATGTCAAGCAAGATATACTGCCCAATAGGAGGACTTATGAAAAACTGCTTTCTTTTCCCAGGCCAGGGAGCACAATACCCTGGAATGGCCAAAGATTTCTATGAAGCAAGTAAGGCTGTCCGCGATCTGTTCAAAGAGGCCTCGGAAGCTGCTTCCATGGATCTAAAGAGACTCATCTTCGAAGGCGACGAAGAAACCCTTAGGCAGACAAGAAACACACAGATTTCTATGGTCGTAGCCGAGGCAGCTTCGGCTCTCATGGCCAGAGAACAGGGCATAACACCTGCCGGGGCAGCTGGTTTCTCGGTTGGCGAATGGCCAGCCCTTGCCGAGGCAAAAGTCATTACCAACTACGACATGTTTCGTCTTGTGTCAGAACGCGGGAGGCTAATGGAAGAAGCTGGCAATCGTGCAGGCGGCACCGCGATGAGTGCGGTGCTATATCTCTCTCCTGAGAAAATAGAACAGGTAATACATGAAGCGGGCCTTAAACAATGTTGGATAGCGAATTACAATAGTCCCGTCCAGTGCGTTATTTCTGGAACCGAAACGGATATTGTCATTGCGGAAGAGAAATTGCGGCAGGCAGGGGCCAAGCGTGTCATAAGGCTAAAGGTATCGGGCGCATTTCATTCTCCGCTTATGCAGGATGCATACGATCCTTTTAAGGAACTTGTTGAGGCTACTCAATTCTCAGATCCGAAAATCAACCTCTATTCCAATGTTACAGGCAAGAAGATGCTAAGCGGCGAAGAAGCAAAAAAAAATGCATCGCTTCAGATCATATCTCCAGTACGCTGGATCGATGAAGAGAGGAATATAGCTGCGGATTGCTATGACTATTGTTTTGAGACAGGGCCAGGAACAGTTCTTGCGGGTCTCTGGAAAGCCTCGGGGTCCACTATTCCATGTATCGCAGCTGGTACTTTGCAAGCCCTTGCCGCCTTTTCTCTATAAAGTATCGAGTCTCTTATTTCGATACTTTTGTAATCTCGAAACTCTAGTAAAGCATAAGGAGCAAATATTATGGAGGGCGTTCTATCGGGCCAAATTTGTATCGTAACAGGTGCTTCTCGAGGCATAGGCCTTGCCATAGCCACTCGATTCAAGCAAGAAGGCGCCATAGTCTATGGATTGTCGCGCACAAAAGCAGAAGCGGATATAGAATGGATTTCATGCGATGTCACTGATGAATTATCTGTGGAATCCGCTATCGATCAAATCCTCAAAAAAGAAAATCGCATCGATATATTGGTAAACAATGCTGGCATAACAAGAGACGGCCTCCTTATGAGGATGAAAACCGAAGACTGGGAAGCTGTATTGAATTCCAATCTTCGAAGCGCTTTTTTTCTTAGCCGAGCAGTTTCGCGTATCATGCTAAAACAGCGCTCAGGCTGTATCCTCAACATGTCGAGCGTAGTAGGCCTCCATGGTAATGGAGGCCAAGCCAACTATGCCGCCTCTAAAGCCGGCCTAATAGGATTTACTAAGAGCCTTGCCAAAGAGCTTGGATCTCGCAATATACGCGTAAATGCAATTGCGCCCGGCTACGTGGAGACATCCATGACTCAGGTGCTGCCAGATACGGCCAAAGAAAATTTAAAATCTTCCATTCCTCTCGGCCGACCCGGCACTCCCGGGGATATCGCAGAGGCTGCCCTCTTTCTCTGTAGCAGCTACGCAGCGTATATTACAGGAGTTGTGTTAAATGTCGATGGTGGCATGGGGATGTAATTATGAGTAAAAGAAAAGTGGTTATTACAGGCCTTGGCCTGGTTAGCCCGCTGGGAAATGATGTACCTACATTTTGGCAGAATGTCAAAGCGAATAGATCTGGCGTAGGGCCGATTACACTGATCGACTCATCGGATCTGGCGGTTAAGATAGCGGGCGAGGTCAAAAATTTCGATCCTTCAAAAAAAATAGACCCAAAAGATGCAAAAAAAATGGACCGATTCGCTCAATTTGCCGTCTATGCAGCTCTCGAAGCATTGGAGTCTTCCAATCTTCCAAAAGAATCGTTGGATCCAATAAGAACGGGCGTCTGTCTAGGAACGGGCCAAGGCGGCACCAACACCATAGAAGAATCTGTCATACGTCTCACGGAAAAAGGGCCCAACAGGGTCCCTCCAATGACTGTCGCAAAGGGTCTTGCAAACTTTGGTGCCGCACAGATAGCTCTATCCTTAGGAGTACATGGGCCCAATATGACCGTGGTCACAGCCTGTGCTGCAGCAACAGACGCAATCGGGCAGGCGATGCATCTAATCAGAGATGGCCATGCAGATATTATGTTTACAGGAGGATCGGAAGCTAGCATAGCTCGTATGTGTATGGCTAGCTTTATAAATATTCAAGCTCTTTCGATCCGAAACGACGAACCAGATAAAGCATCGCGGCCATTCGATAGAGATCGCGATGGCTTTGTAATGTCCGAAGGCGCCGGAATTCTCGTGCTCGAAGAATACGAGCATGCCAAAGCTCGCGGAGCAAAAATATATGCTGAGATAGCGGGCTTCGGCTCTACCTGTGATGCCCATCATCTTACAGCTCCAGACCCTGAAGGTCTTTGGGTTTCAAAGGCAATCGGAATTGCGCTCAACGACGCACAGCTGAAGCCCGAGGATATTGATTATGTTAGCGCTCATGGAACCTCCACGCCTCTTAACGATCCCATTGAGACAAAAGCCATAAAGAATGCATTCGGTGACCATGCCTATAAGCTAAAGATTTCCAGCCTAAAATCCATGATAGGGCACTGCATTGGCGCTGCTGGTGCAATAGAGACCATTGCAGCTATTCTTGGTATGAATGAGAATTATGTGCATTCCACAATAAATCTCGATAATCCAGACCCCGAGTGCGACCTCGACTATGTGCCTAACAAAGGAATAAACATGCCTGTTAGAGCCTTTGTCAAGAATTCGATGGGTTTTGGTGGACAAAATGCAGTGCTTGTTATAACAAAACCATGAACTATATTTCGGGATCCCTCCCTCGAAAAATATCTCTGATGCCTGGAAATCCGGGGCTCTTAGGTGCTATTCCCAAGGCAGAGGGAGTATACTTTTCGATATTTTCAAGAAATGCCACGGGCATGATACTCTGCATATATGAAAAACCCCACGACGATGTCCCTGTAGCTTCTCTACATCTAGACCCAATAAGAAATCGTACAGGTGATGTCTGGCACTGCTTTATTCCTGGGCTTAAGTCGGAGGTTCTGTATCTATGGCGTGCAGAAGGCCCATTTGCTCCACAGGAAGGCCATCGCTTCAATCCATATAAGGTCCTTATAGACCCTTATGCTAAAGCAATTACCGATGGTTCTCTGGAACTCTGCTCCGCTCTTGCCTACGATGAAAATTCACCAGAGAAAGACCTCTCTATTTCGACTACTCCAAACGATGGTTTTATGCCAAAGTGCGTTGTTGTAGAAGATGAATACAATTGGGAAAATGACACCCCCTTAAACTATCCGCTTAAAGATTGCATCATATACGAGACTCATGTACGAGGATTGACAAAGTCTGTTACAGCAAAAGTAAAACATCATGGGACTTATCGCGGAGTAGTCGAGATGATCCCATATTTCAAGAGTCTTGGCATTACAAGCCTAGAACTGCTTCCAGTACAGGAATTCGACTCTTCCGAGCGCTTTAGGCGAAACCCCATCACGGGCGAGAAGCTTTCGAACTATTGGGGGTATTCTCCAATCGCTTTCTTTGCTCCAGAGAGTTCTTACGTCTTCGATGAAGGTGTGGACCACGACAGCTATTGCCCCTCCTATCCTGTCAAAGAATTCAAGTACATGGTAAGAGAGCTCCACAAGGCTGGCATCGAAGTCATCCTAGATGTAGTTTTCAATCATACCGCCGAAGGCAATGAGCTAGGTCCAACTTTGAGTTTCCGTGGACTAGATAATTCTATTTATTACATGTTGGCAGAGGACAAGCGCTATTATCGCAATTACTCGGGTTGCGGAAACACCCTCAATTGCAATCATCCCGTTCTACGTACCTTTATTATGGATTGCCTCCATTATTGGGTAGTTACCATGCATGTAGATGGGTTCCGATTCGATCTCGGTTCGATTTTGGGACGGGATTCACAAGGGAATCTGCTAGCCAATCCGCCAGTAATAGAATCTATAGCGGAAGACCCGATACTGCGAGATACGAAGATCATTGCCGAAGCCTGGGATGCTGGCGGTGCTTACCAAGTCGGGGCTTTCCCTGGTGGACGATGGGCAGAGTGGAATGACCGATATCGCGATGATGTGAGACGATTTTGGAGAGGAGATGAAGGGTTTACTCCGCTCCTAGCAACAAGGATTACTGGATCGAGCGACCTTTACCTCAAGAATGGAAAACGACCATTTCATTCTATAAACTTTGTCACCTCGCACGATGGCTTTACAATGAATGATCTCGTATCCTATAGCCGCAAGCATAATGAGGCGAATGGAGAAAACAACTGCGACGGGATTGCGGAGAATTATTCCTCAAACTATGGCACAGAAGGCCCTTCAAACGCTCCTTTTATCGAAGAAACTCGAAATCGACAGGTAAAAAATTTCTTTGCAACGCTCTTGCTTTCAATAGGCACGCCCATGCTCCTCGGTGGCGACGAATTTCGTCGAACGCAAAATGGCAATAACAATGCCTACTGCCATGACAACGAACTCACTTGGTACGACTGGAGCCTACTAAAAAAGCATAAAGACATTTATCGTTTCGTTAAGTGTCTCATTGCTTTTCGCAAGAGCCACAATGCATTCAGAAGAGAGGACTTTTTTAGAGGTGTGGGAAAACGCAGTATTGGCACTATCGGCGCTTCCGGGCAATCCAAAATAAATAAATACAAACCAAACGACATATCAGATATAGGAACTCTCCCCGATATCATCTGGTATGATCAAAACGGCCTACCTCCACAGTGGAACAAGATGGGCAAAGTGCTTGTTGCGCGTATAAACGAGCGTATCTCATCGGGAGATTTTCCTTGCTCTTATCTTCTAGCCTTCAATGCATCTCCTGAAGCTGTTCAGATTTGCCTCCCTCATGATAATGAACAGGACATCTGGAAAAGAGTAATAGATACCTCTTTCCCTCCACCACATGAAATTGAAGAGAAAGACCAACCTGTCCTATCAGACCAACAGAAGTATCTCATGTCACCAAGATCTTTTATTTTGCTGATTTCGATATGCGAACTTGACGAGAATCAGAGCTTGCCTTCATGAAATTTCATGAATATCTTATAACACGTGAGAACATCGGCAGATAATGAAAAAGCTAATTTATATTTAAGAAGAGGCCTCCGCGAGCTTTCCAGACACAAGCCAGCACAAGCTCTCGAATTATTTCGAAAGTCGATCGAACTCACTCCGCCCTCCTCTGAAAAGACACTTTCAAGGGCGCTTTACTGGTTGTCAATTGCTCTTCTGCAGCTGAATAAGCGCGATCTAGCAGTAAAAAGCCTTGCAAATGCCCAAAAAATACATAGACAGGGCTATATTCGCAGATTCTATATACGCCATGTCAATGAATATGGCATGATCAAACAGCCAACAAAAGAGCTAGATGATCTATATGCTTTTCTAAGTATTCAGCTTTCTTTTTATTTGCTCAATCGTCCAAGCTATCGTTTTGGCTCTGAGGCCGAGCACTCGATGGTGCTTGCTTTTCTGTTACATACTTGGAAGAATATCAAAGGCACCGAAGAGTTTAAATCTCTCGATTGTAGCGAAAAATTATTGCTTTTCAATAAACTTAAGATTGATTTTCCCGCTTTCGCTCCATATTCTGTCGTACAAAGAAAGAGAGAACGCCAAATTATACCATCAAATATAGCCTATAACCAACTTTGCTCCTGCGGATCTGGCTTGCCGTTCATGCAGTGTTGTGGGAGGATCCGGGGAATTTCCGAGCTCTTAAAGTGATCGAATGTTTCAAATTGACACAATACCGATTGCTTTAAGGTTTAGTATATCAAAACGATACATATTCGCCATATTCTTTAGCAAACAGCTCCTTTTTTAGAAAAGCCAGCACGTCTTGCCGTATGCTAATTTCATTTATCTAAATGAATTGCTGATTTGTCAATGAATTGGCACGCTTTTTGCTTCCTAAATTAGCAAGGAGATCTTGATGACGCAAAACAAGAAACTGAAGGAAACACGTTCTAGTGCGAATTATGACGACGAGAATGTGTTGTCCATGTATCTCCGCGAGATAAACAGAATTCCGCTTCTTTCTCGCGAAGAAGAAAATGAATACGCGACTCGTGCAGCCGCAGGCGACGAAAAGGCAAAAGAGATATTGGCGAAAAGCAATCTCAGATTTGTCGTTAATGTCGCTAAAAAGTACCAGAACCAAGGCTTGCCTCTTGCAGATCTTATAGCGGAAGGTAACATAGGACTTCTGAGCGCTATCGATCATTATGATGTTACAAAAGGCTATCATTTTATATCTTACGCAGTTTGGTGGATACGCCAAGCAATTCTCAAAGCGATCTGCGAGAAAAGCCGTATGATTCGACTTCCTCTAAATAGAGCCAATGAACTTGTACAGATCGAAAAGGCTCGTGCGCTGTTCGAAGGAGATATTTCTGAAGAGGGAGAGATACGCGAAGTAGCCAAGTTTCTCAATATGGAACCCGAACATATAAAAGATATCATATCCATTTCACGCGAGCTGATTTCGCTAGATGCTCCCGTATATGACGAAAGGAATTCTACAACTGTAGGTGAGCTAATTGAAAATGAAAAGCATGAAAGCCCCGAGCAGAATGCGATTCAATCAAGCCTTCGCGACGATATAAACAAGGTCCTTTCAACCTTGACTGCCAAAGAGCGTGAGATCGTAGAATATCGCTTTGGGCTTAATGGCAAGCGTCCTATGAGTCTCAAAGAAATCGGAGATCGCATGCATCTTACAAAAGAAAGAATTCGTCAGATTGAAAAGGCAGCCTTGAAGAAAGTGGCTGTTCCTGAAACCATGGAAATGCTTCAAGACTATGTCGCTTAAACTGTGAGATGTAATTTAATGTTTTTAGCCCTGGCATATCATTGCTAGGGCTTTTTTAGTGCATAACAGAGCGCTATACTGCTCTCCATGCAAACATCTGATGAAATTTTCTTTCAAGATTTTGCCCAAAAAAGCAAAGATCATATTTCAAAGAGAATCGTGGGGATTTTTCTAGAAAACAAGGAATTGTTTGACACTCTACCTGAATTGGGCAAATGGCTATCTGATGAGATGCAAGATTTCGCATGTTCTGGCAAGATGTTGCGGGGTACGCTCGCTTTTGTGGGATCTCGGCTTTTCCATGAGGAAGGCATTTCTATAACTGATTTTATTGACGATAAGGTTAGATCAGTTTCTGCTAGCTTAGAGCTATTTCAGGCAGGACTGCTTGTTCATGATGATATTATGGACCACGACCAAATGCGCCGGGGAAAGCCAACATTTCACCTGCGGATAAAAAATCTATTAGAAGAAAGGCGCCCTAATTGCAATATAACCTCAGCTTTTGCCATAGCCGAAGCTCAAGGTATATGTGTCGGAGATCTTTTTTTCTTTCTTGGCTGGCAAGAGATATCTAAGCTCGATTTCAATATATCCTCTCTATTTGCAAGAGAACTCGCTCTCGTGACTCTCGCACAGATTCGAGATGTGGGTTTTGGATACAGTAATAGCTATCCAGATATCAACGAAGTAATAGAAGTATATCGCCACAAGACCGCTCGCTATACGATTGTTTTACCTTTGATAGCTGGTGCAATCATTTCACAATCTTCGGTGTCTCACGCTTCAATAGCCAACGCCTCGACATCTCAGGGAACTCAGCGAATGGAGAAATCGATCTTTTCTTTGCTTGAGGCTTTTGGAGAATCCATGGGTATTGTCTTTCAACTCCAGGATGACAGGCTTGGGTTATTTGGCAATGAGGAAGAGACAGGGAAGCCTATTGGTTCGGACCTTAAGGAAGGCAAAAAGACTCCATATATTATTCTCTTAGTGAATAGGCTCGAAAAGAAAGAGCGCGAGCGATTTGATTCTATATTTGCATCTCCAAAACAAGAATTGAAGGATATCGAATGGATACGCAAGATTGTCATAGCTAAGGGAGTAGAAGCAGATATTCAGAGGATAATCGATTCATATCTGCTAAAAGCGAAAACCGCCCTTAATGAGCTTTCTGCTTTGTCTTCGATAGAAACAAAGACTATTTCTCTATTGGAAGGCTTTATGCAATATTCTGGCAAACGTTCCAGCTAAGAAAGGTACATATCCAAGAGCTTTGCCGTTATCAACATTGTTTCACGTGAAACAACACAGACATTCTGGATAGCGCTAAAAACGACAGTTCGATTCACTTTCTTCTAATGTTTCCTTTTTATGGCTGTTCTATTCTTGCTCTTGAACGATCTTATCTATACCTATGACAAAATCAGGCGGTTCTATATTGACAATCCTTACGCCACGAGCACCTTTACCCATCTGGCGTACTGAAGACACATTGAGCTTTATTGTTTTGCCTGTTGAAGTTATGACCATAACTTCGTCTTCTTCCTGAACAGACACGCCCTTTACCACTTCTCCAGAGAATTCGTCTGGCGAATAGATTGTTTGTCCCTTAGT
>DMNL01000143.1 GCA_003452735.1 Spirochaetaceae bacterium | reverse complement strand
TATACCTAGAGAAACTTGCTGCGCTAGGGATATTCTCAAATCCACAGATCTGACGTAGATTCGTATCACTTAAGAGTCGTAGCCGTAGATCACTTGTGGCGACTATCTTGAAATACCGCTTCGCTAAAGCTGCACGGAGAAATGGTAAGACACTATAGGAAGGCCTTCCCCTATGCTGATTATCTTCAGGGAAGCTTTCCACAAATGGTTCAATCACCCGCAAGAGAGAAAAAAAGCACTTGTGTTCTATAGTAAGACAGGACTCAAATACATCTTGGAGATTAAAATCTAAGGGAAGCAGCAGTTGTAATGAGCCTAGGACTTCTGGTATACTTTTCATTGCGGGGACTCCTTCCTTCTATCTTTGGTTTCCTAATTGATTCCATTATACAAGGTTCGTCCCCGCTTTGCATTAGAAAATACTTCACTTAGAGAGTTTTGAAAGAGCCTCTCTATATCAAAACATTCATCAAACCTCGCCACGATTAATGTTGTTTCAATTAGCAAATTATTATCAGACTTTATTTCAACTCATAAATTCGAATGAAGTTTTCATCGAATAATTTATAGAAAACCATGACAATCCATAATCTGGAATATTATGGAATTATTGAATTACAATTGTTACCTCCGTCCCTCTATTAAGAGCAGCCATTCTATATTAAAGATTCCCTTTTCTATATATAAACAAATCGCTCCCTAATTCTCTTTTGAAAGATTCTATTCATTTGGGTAATTTTGGGCTATACTAATTAAGATTTCTCTTGTTTCTCATCCGCACCAATTTGTTGAATTCAAATACGGAAGGCTTTGCATGAGTTATTCAGATCCAACCCATCTAGGTATTATTGCTTGCCCAGGAGCAGAGGCGTTCGCAAATCAGGTTATACGAAAGCTCTCTGGAATCTATAAGCATCGATTCATGAGAAAAGCTCAAGCTATTGCAGGAAGATATCATATCACTCCTGATCTGGTTATTAGAAAGATCAACTTTGCAAATGACTGTAACACTGGCATGCTTTTTTTGCCAGGAGATAAAGAACGTTATCGACCACCCAAATTCAAGATCGATGTAAGACATACTTTTTTTGCAAATGGCGAGATAAAAACAGAAATCCTTGAATCTATCAGGGGAAGAAGTATTTATATCTTTCAGGATGTAGAAAATCATCAACCTGTCTCATTTAATGATGGTACTATCCAAAAAGTCCTTTCTGTAAATGATCATATTTTTAACCTTTTTGTAGCTATTGACGCTGCCATGCAAGCTGGAGCTGCAGAAATAAGTCTTGTGCTACCAATATATCCCTATTCGCGACAACATAAGAAAAAGGGAAGAGAGGGATTAACTGCAGCTCGCATAGGCAAGATGCTGGAAAGCCTTGGTGTTGATAGAATCATCACTCTTGATATTCACTCAAAGGAAATTGAGAATGCATTTGACCGGCTCCGAATGGAGAACTTGCATGCTTCTTTTCAGATCATCGAAAAGCTGACGTCGATTATTGATATAGCAAAAGAAGATATAGTAGTACTTGCCCCAGATACAGGTGCAGTCGATCGAAATAAATTCTATGCAAATGCTTTACAAAAGCCCTTAGCTTTACTTTACAAAGAAAGAGACTATTCAAAAATCACTAAAAGTGCAGCAGAAACCAATATCAGTGAAATGCGATTACTCGGTAATGTCTCGAATAAAGTTGTCTTTATGGCAGATGACATGATCGGCACCGGCGGAACTCTTATTAAGGCAATGAGATATCTAAAAGAACTTGGCGCCAGCAAAGTTATATGTGCAGTTAGCCTTCCAATTTTTTCAGCAAATGCAATTGATGAATTTGACGCTGCTTACAAGGAAGGATTATTTTATAGAGTAATAGGAACAAATGCCATATATCATAATGAATTGCTTAAAAAAGAGTGGTATATCCAGAGTGACGTCACTGGCCTTTTTGCGCAGGTAATTAGCTTGCTGCATCACGATAGATCCTTGAGCTCTCTTTTGGATAATCGTGATGTTGTGGCTCGTCTTATCAAGAAAAAGTTAGAAAGTACAGGTAGTAGTAGAGTATCTTCAAATCAGCCAAAGGATGAGAATATAAGTGAAGATGTTATTCCTTATGGCGCCGCTAATAAGCCATGAAGACCCATCCTCGTCCTTCCAATAATTAAAGTGAAGGCAAATTAAAAGCAGTCTAACGTTGTACTCTACCAGAGGCATCTCCTCCTAAGAGCTTCTCAATCTCTCCCTTTTCAATAAGAGCAAAATCGCCAGAAATAGAATGCTTTAAGCAGGAAAGCGCAGCAGCATATTCAAGGGCTGCCTGATAGTCCTTCTTCGTAATCAATCCATATATTAGACCGGCGACAAAACTATCTCCAGCCCCAACTCTATCCACAATATCGGATATATGATATTTACGCGATACAAACCTCCGTCCCTCACTGACGATCATCCCTGACCAATCATTATTATCGGCTGAGAAACTCTCTCGAAGAGTCACTGCTGCTATCTTTGCGTTTGGGTATTGCTTTAAAGCAATCTCACACATCGCTTGATATGCATCGAGATCAAGCTGTTGAGCTCCAATAGCTGAAGGGCCCTTAATACCTAATGATTTTTGATAGTCTTCTTCATTCCCTATAAGAATATCTGCATATCGCGCAATTTTTGACATCACACTATATGCTTCCGCTCCATAGTTCCATAATTTGGCTCTATAATTTAAATCAAAAGATACAGTCAATCCCTTGTCTTTAGCAGTACGAACAGCTTTAATCGTTTCATCAGCGCAATTTTGAGAAAGAGCAGGTGTAATTCCTGATATATGAAACCATTGCATATCTTTAAATGATGCATCCCAGTCGATGTCCTCTTCAGTAATTCTTGAAATTGCTGAGTTTTCCCTATCATAAATGACATTACTTGGACGCTGATTGGCTCCATTCTCGAAAAAATATATTCCCAGCCTCCCCTTCTTAAATTTTAGGCATGAAACATCAACACCATGCGATCGAAGCTCTCTCATGCATTCTCTTCCAATTGGATTGTCTGGCAAAATACTAATAAAGCGCGCTGGAATGCCCAATCTTGAGAGAGCAACAGCCACATTCGCTTCACTTCCGCCAAAAGTTGCTTCAAAAAAAGGCGACTGTAGTAATCTTTCCTGTCCAGGAGATTTTAACCTAAGCATAATCTCCCCAAATGTTGCTATGCTCATTCCAATTCTCCTCCCTATTCAACAAGATGAATTTGAGCATGTAATCCTGGAATACCCACGCTCACCTCAAGTAAACCCTGTTTATTTTCGATCTCGGAACCAGGAATAACATAAGCTTTAAAATAAGAAAGCATAGCCAATGTTCTTTTGATCGATGGGGTTTTGACTTCAATACAACCTCCGTCCCTCATTGATCTGCTCTGGTTCTCCTCATCTATGCCCTCCTGCACAATTGGCAGGAATCCTATCATCGCTCGTCGTGCAGATTTTACAAGTCTCTCAATTTCATCAAATTTTCCTGCTTCAAGAAGGTCTGCTGAGACAATCCATGAGCCACCGCAAGCCAACACATTCTTCAAAGAAAGGTATTCATTAATGTTGTTTTCCTGAATTCCTCCTGTAGGGATGAATGACACCTGCTGATACACTGACCTAAATGCATTAAGAGCCTTAGCGCCACCAGAGACCTCTGCAGGAAAAAATTTCAAAATGTTAAGGCCCATAGCCATAGCTTGCTCTATAAGCGAAGGGTTGTTTACCCCTGGGAAAATAGGAACATCTTTCCCCAAACAGTATTCACATATTGATGGGTTAAAACCTGGAGAGACAATAAATTGTGCTCCTGCCGAAATAGCTGCATCTACTTCATCTTTTTTCGTCACCGTTCCAGCGCCAATCAAAATATCCTCATAGCATGATGCAAATCTCTCAATTACTTTAGGTGCAGCCTTTGTCCTAAAAGTAATCTCAGCAACAGACAACCCACCTCTACGAAGTGCTGTAGCAAGACCATCAGCTGTATCCGCAGAATCAATCTTTATTACAGGGATAAGACCATTTCTATAAAATAGTTCTCCTATTTCCTCTTTTTTTACCATTGCATAATCCTTAAAAATCTATGTTATGTTCTAGTCCACATAGCTAAAGTCAAGTCTCTCCTTTAGCTAGAGCCGACAAAATCCACGTTAACATCGTATTTTTTCAGTCCTAATTGTTTCTTTTGGAAAATCCTCCGTCTCCTATTTTCTCCGATATCCAATACACAATTTATCTGATTTCCTTAGTTAGCAATTTCCAATCAAAATTCCAGCCAGATAAAATCTTTCCGATCCGTTCTTCAATTCCTGATTGAAATAAATATGATATCCATTCTTTTAACTTTAATACTTATATAGCTACTTTTACCACAACTTTTCTCACCGATTCCGCCAATGCTCCCGCTTTCATACATGGCCGATGGGCATCCTCGGGGAAAAAAATTGCAAGTTGCTCAGCATTCATCGCCAAAAAATTAGCATTTCTATCTGTTGGTAAAGCATAAAATTCTATATCAGGCTTGTAAGGCTCAATTACTTTGAGTGCATTTACTGGCAGCACCTCAATGATTTCTTTTCCAGAAATCATCATTTGAATGTCTATATATTCTCGATGAGATTCAAATCTGCACTCTGAATGTTCTTTAACTGTATATTCTTGAATGAGCGCAAAGACAGCATCGCCCTCAATAGAATACTTCCCTGTTGAAAGCTGACGCCAAAGTCCCTTATGGAGCCAATCAAAAGCGATATCTAGATTTTTACTAAGTCCTCGATATCTAGATAATTCTGAAAGCATGCTGACAATCATTTTCTTACTCCTTATATAGGGAATTCTGAATAAATAAACAATCGCTTTTGTTAATTATTCAATAAACCTCCGTCCCTAGAGCTATGCAGAGCCATAGGACCATAACCCTTCTGTCTTCTAAGTAAAAACTACCTATAGTGCCCATATGTCAGACTATTTAAATCTGCAACCCTCACATCTAGGCTGTATTAATCCTCCGTCCCTCTAATCCCCACATGAACTTGTTATTACTGTTATCTAGCCAGCCAACCGCCATCGACAGCGACAGTATACCCATTAACATAATCGCTTGCTGATGATGCTAAAAAGACAGCAGCGCCTTTCACATCTTCAGGCGTACCCCATCGACCCGCTGGTATGCGATCCAGGATCTCCTCTGACCGCTCTCTATCTGCTCTCAGCTCCGCTGTATTGTTAGTTGCCATATAGCCTGGAGCAATTGCATTCACATTGATCTTATATTTTGCCCATTCATTTGCTAATAATCTTGTCAGACCCATCACGGCACTTTTCGATGCTGTATAAGAAGGCACCCTTATTCCTCCCTGGAATGAAAGCATTGATGCAATATTGATGATCTTTCCTCCCGTCCCTTGTTCGATATATTTTCGCGCCACTGCCTGACTAAAGAAGAATACTGTCTTGGCATTCAGGTCCATGACATCGTCCCAATCTTTCTCCTTAAAATTAATTGCATCTTCTCGCCTAATAATTCCAGCATTGTTGACCAAAATATCCACTCGTCCAAAAGTGCTTATGGTCTTATCTAAGATGCCCTGAATTGGCTCTATTGTCAGAAGGTTTGCTACAATCTCTAGGTATTTGTTCCCTTGTGCCTCTATGAAACTAGCTGTCTCCTTTGATGGTACGTAATCTACCCCTACAACGTCTGCTCCAGCTTCTGAAAGTGCAATGCTCATTCCTTGTCCGAGGCCAGTCGAACTCCCGGTTACAATCGCTACTTTGCCATCGAGCTTAAATTTATCCAAAATCATATCTTTTCTCCTTTCAATATAGATCAGTTCAACGTAGATCAGTCATATTGACATTATCCATATCATCAAAAGTCTGGTTTTCCCCGGCCATGCCCCAAATAAAGGTATATTTCCCAGTTCCTACTCCTGAATGAATCGACCAGCTCGGACTGATTATGGCCTGCTCGTTTCGTACTACAATATGGCGCGTTTCCTGCGGTTTGCCCATCAAATGAAATACTACTCTGTCATCTGGCATATCAAAATATAGATATGCCTCCATTCGCCTCTCATGTGTGTGTGCCGGCATTGTGTTCCAGACACTGCCTTCCGAAAAAGTCGTCATTCCCATTACAAGCTGGCATGTTTCGAGAACTGTCGGATGAATATATTGATTGATCACTCTTTTATTGCACTCCGCATCACTACCCAGCGCCACATGGTTAGCTTGATCAAAAGTTATAAGCCTTGTTTTGCATGCTCTATGAGCGGGTGCGCTATTGAAATAGAATTTTGCCGGCTCTTTTGGATTCTTGCTTGAAAATATTACATATTTTGAACCCATCGAGATATATAAAGCATCTCGTTGTCCAACATCATAGGTGTTGCCATCTACCTCGATAGATCCTTCTCCTCCGATATTGATAATTCCCATCTCTCGCCGTTCTAGAAAAAACTCTGTCCCCAATTCTTTGCTCACTGGTAGCGCGATAGGGACGGAGGTTGGAACAATACCTCCAATTATCATCCTATCTACATGACTATAGATGGCTGTCATGTCTCCAACAATAAAGACTTTCTCCACCAAAAAAGCCTTGCGCAAATCCTCTGTCCCCATTTTTTTTGCAAACTCAGAATTAATCGCTTCTCGAATTTCCATCTTTGCTCCTTGTATGATAAATTATTGGTACATGATTTTTAGGTTTTGATGCCAATATTTGGCATTGTGCCTAAAGATAATTAGTAAAAACGATTCCACAATATGGAACCCTATTCCATATAATAGCTTGCTTTTCTATCTTGTCAATACTAAAATAAATCTTTATGGTTAAAATAGGAATAAAGGAGGCCCTATGGCCGATATGAAAGTACAGTCTCTCGATCGCGCCTTCGATATACTCGAAATCCTTGCGCGCGAGCCAATTGGTCTTACCCTTGCAGAGATTTCTGCAGAGTCGGATCTTCCTCGCAGTACAACTTTTCGTTTGCTCGCCGTTCTTCTTCAGCGCGATTATGTGCGAAAAGGCTCAGATAATAACTGTTATCGATTGGGGCCAGGTTTTATCGAGCTCTCTAGCAACTATCTGAATAGTCTAGAACTCAAGACGGAATCTGCTCCTTTCATGCGAGAACTCGCATCCTCATTGGGAACGATCGTATTTCTTGCACGTCGTCAGGGGAATATGATGGTTTATATGGACAAAGAAGATCAATTCACCAGTCTTAGGAAATATGCAATCATAGGAGAACAAAGGCCTATCTATTGCACATCTCTAGGGAAGGCTCTCATATTAGACATGGATGATGAAGAAATTCACAATCTTCTTCCTGGTAATGTATTGCAAAAATATGGTCCAAACACACATATTGATGTAGAATCTCTCATAAAAGATATTCATATCTGTAAAGTTAGAGGATGGACTCACGACAATGAGGAAGCAGAGCCCGGAGTAAACTGTGTCGCAGCTCCTATCCGTGATTATCGCGGTCAAATCATAGCCTCCATCAGCACATCCTGGCTTTTGGAAATTCGACCCGAATTGGAGGCGGAAAAAGTAGCTTCATTCGTAGTCAAAGCAGCTAATGGAATATCAAAAGCAATGGGATTTGCTGAAAGACCTTAAAAATTGCAATAAGCCTGGCTTAAAAAATAGATTTAATCTAGACAAGAAATAGACAATTAGCTTGCAAGGCATTCCCTTACATCAGGCGAGAATTATCTTCTTAGGCTTGTTTTACTTCTTTTACCTGTGGTACTGCTTTCTTGAGGTACGCCTCAATGCCTTGCTTAAGGGTCATCATGGAATAAGGACATGCACCGCACGCTCCTGTGAGTCTTACTTTAACCACACCATCGTCGCTTACAGATACAAGTTCTATATCTCCTCCATCCGCTCTGAGGGACGGCCGTACATCTTCAATCGCAGATCTAACCTGTTCGAACAGCATTCTTATATCCTCTACTCAAATTAAATTACCAAATTTGCTTCAAAAAAGTCAAGGAGGCTGGCTAGATCCTTGCTGGCTTAGCCTTTTATCCTGCTATAAACAATAAACAAAGTCGAATAATCGAAGATTAAGATACAAAATGATCCAGACACTATTTCTGATATGTATGTAATTGTATCAACTGCCTTTTTCTGCGCTAAACCTGTATAGCTGAAGCTCGCTCTATATGTTAAAATCATCATAGCATATCGGGAAGGTAAAATGGCTCGTATTATCGTATTTGTCAACCAAAAGGGCGGTGTAGGGAAAACCACGAGCGCTATCAATATTGGTACATCTCTCGCCCTGCAATATAAAAAAACCCTCCTTATAGACTTCGATCCCCAGGGAAATCTCACCTCTGGAATTGGAGGCAAGTTATCTCACACCAATATTTATCATGTGATTTCAGGCCTTGCGGAGATAGAGCAAATCATTCAGCCGGTCCCTGTTCCGCGCCTTTTTTTGGCCCCATCCTCAGTTGACCTCAGTGGTGCAACCATCGAGCTCGTCGATCGTCCTGACAGGAATGACTATCTGAGACGTGCGATAGCCCCTGTTGTGGATGACTATGAATATATCCTTATAGACTGTCCTCCGTCCCTTGGAGTGCTTACATTGAATGGACTGGCAGCCGCTACAGAAGTCATAATACCTCTTCAATGCGAATACTTCGCTCTAGAAGGGCTTTCGCTTATCATCCAGACAATCGGACTTGTACAAAAGAGTATAAATCCTTCTTTGAGAATTAGTGGTATCCTTCTCACCATGTTCGATGCTCGCACGCGGCTTTCTCAAGAGGTTGTCAGGCAAGTAACAGAATATTTCAAGGACAAAGTTTTCAAGACAATCATTCCGCGAAATGTCCGTCTCTCAGAAGCTCCATCTCATGGGCTACCTGCCATTATGTATGATCCCACCTGCATTGGGGCAAAGAGCTATGAGGCTGTCACAAAGGAGATAATAAGCCGTGGCTAAATTCGGTCTTGGAAAAGGGCTTGGAGCCTTGATTCCCGAACACCAACAATTTTTTGAACAATCTCTTGAAGAACAATCAGCATCTATTGTAAAGCTTGTATCAATAGAAGACCTGGTTCCCAATCCAGATCAACCAAGAAAGACCTTTACTCAGGAATCATTAGATGACCTTGCTGAATCTATTCGGCGTCATGGACTTCTGCAGCCACTTCTCGTTCATCAAGAAAAATCGGGCAAATATATCATAATTGCTGGTGAACGAAGATATCGCGCTGCGCAGATAGCAGGGTTGGAGCAACTACCCGTCATCGTACGGAACCAGGATGACGAAAACCATCGCATAGAACTATCTTTAGTAGAAAATATCCAGCGCGAAGACCTTGA
>DMNL01000065.1 GCA_003452735.1 Spirochaetaceae bacterium | reverse complement strand
CGGGGAATATCTATATTTTGGGGATGACGATTCAGTTCTTTTGCCTGGCTCTTTGGAACGACTTATAACAACTTTGCACGACTATGGTGCTTTGATTGTAGGCGCTTGTGCGCCCTATATAACAAGGCTATCCAAGGATAAAGACTTTTCTTCTATCTTTGAGGAGATTCTTGGAGAGATTGAGCAATCAGAACGATTGCAAAAAACCAAAATTAATAAAAGGCTCATCGATCCTGTAAGCCTCGAAGCTCGTTTTGATATAAGAACTAAGGAGCCAGTTGAAGTGCCCTTTGTGCAAGCCTCCTTTCTCGTCTCTCGCGAGTTGGCGGAAAAGATTGGCTTCGATGAGCACTACTTTGGCAATTGCTATCGTGAAGAGACCGATTTTTTAATCCGAGCGCACAACACAGGCGCAAAAATCATATACGAGCCCCGAGCTATCCAGGCCAATCTTCCACGCTCGATTGCTATTGGTGGAGCGCACGATGGTTCTAGCAATTTTTTGATTAGAAAATTGAGCTACTTTAAATCTGCACTCGGAAATAACTGGTATTTTCTTACTAAAAATAAAGAGGCCTTACAAAAGGCCTTTGGCCTTAATATTTCTCCTTTACATCGGCAAGCAGTGTTTGCAATGATTATTATGCGAGTAATTGTATCTTACCCGCTTCGCAAGGTTATAGGTCATGAGCTCTGAAAGGCATGCCATTGAAAGAAATGAACCTCATGTCCTATATGTTCGAGGCGAAAGAATAGAGCAAATCAAAGGAGGCGCAGACCATGTATCGAACTCGCTTCTCTATATGCTCAGGACATATTTTCAGCATTCAGTAAACGAGCTCTATCTCTATGAATTCTGCAAGCGGCCAACAAGTCGCCAGGCAGTCCTCTTCGATGCATTACAGGGCCGGTTTTTCCCTTATGGGAGGCAAGAAGCCGCACAATTACGCAGAATTATACCAAGCTATGATTTTGTCTTTCTGGATCAGTCAGTCTATGGAAGGCTTCTTTCCGATGCCCGAATCTCTCGGCCAGACCTCAAAACTGCGGTATTATTTCATAATGTCGAATGCGAATTCTATGCGCAGCGAGTTTGGCGCGCAGGCCGAATTCATAATGCCTTACTGCTCCCAGCGATTCTAAGAGCCGAAAAAGAAGCGTTAAGAGCCGACCTTGTAATGACACTAACAAGAAAAGATAGCAAAAAGCTTCAGTGCCTCTATGGGCGTTCCGCAGATTGCATAATAATGCCTGTTGTCGCAGATCGCTACAATAGAGCATTAGCAGAACAGGTGAAATCAAAAAATAAGACCGATAAATTCAATATGTTATTTGCTGGATCGGCGTTTCCACCTAATATTGAAGGTATCCGATGGTTTGTGCACAATGTATTGCCACAGGTCCCAGGAGAACTTTTCATAGTCGGTAGAAATTTCGAGAAATATCGTGCTCAGCTTGCTGCGGATCGTGTTCATGTCATTGGTACTGTGGATGAAGTGGATCCCTGGTACTATCAGTCAGACTGTGTAGTATCGCCAATTTTCTGGGGATCGGGCATCAAAGTCAAGACCGCCGAGGCTTTTATGCTCGGAAGAACCATTGTCGGAACAAAGGAGTCTTTCGTAGGATATGATCCTATTGCGGCAAACGCGATTGTAGTTGATAAAGAGGCGCAATTCGTCGAGGCACTTCAGAGATTATATTCGCAAATAATGTCCGGCTCTCCTAAAGAGAATGCACAGGCTCGCGTCTACTATATTCGAGAACTATCGCTCGAAGCACAATACGCAAGATTTTCGGCTGCTTTAGATAACTTGTTCGCCAAAGCCAATGTGCTGTCCGAAAATGAAAGGCAAGAAATAAAGCCTATGCGCAAATACGAACTCAAGGGCAAAGACAAGCATAAGCGTAAGCTATCAGAGCCTCCAAGGAGAATTATGTGATAGAGCCTCTCATAACCGTGCTCACTCCGACATGGAATCGAGCTTCGACTCTATCACGGCTCAAGGCTTCGCTAGAAGCGCAGACCTATCCCAATTTCGAATGGCTCATTGTCGATGATGGATCGACAGATGGAACTGCCGACCTTGTTAGGCAGTGGCAGCTCGATAGTGCTCTCGTCATTATTCTCATCGAGCGACAGAATGGAGGTAAGCATCGTTCTGTCAACGATGGTGTGCGTGCAGCCAAGGGCAGGTGGATATATATAGTGGACTCTGATGACAAGCTTCCCAATAGAGCACTCGAAAACATTGCAAGCCACCTACCATCCATAGAAGCGATTCCCAATGTGGCAGGCCTAAGCGGACTTAAGGCAGATTTTAGTGGACATATTATCGGTGACTGTTTTCCTGCCGGGCTGGAGTTCTGTGATGCAATAAGCCTCACATATCGCTATGGAATTAGAACCGATAAAGCAGACGTGTACAAAAAGGAAATATTGCTACATTTTCCTTTTCCAGAATTCAAAGGCGAAAAATTCCTAACCGAAGCCGTGGTCTGGTATCGTATAGCGAATGCAGACTATGTATTGCTTCTAACGAATGAAGTCTTGTATGAGTGCGAATATCGGCCGGATGGTCTATCTGCACATAGCCTCGAGCTTCGCATTGCCAATCCGATAGGAACTCTGCTTTTCTACAAGGATATGCTTGGCTATGACTTGCCATATAGAGCAAAATTGAGAGAAGCATCAAACTATATACGTTTTCGCAAGCATTATAAGTGCTCTCCCAGCTTCGATCCAAAAAGCTTCGAACCATTAAAGCAAGTCTCTTTCCCTATAAAAGTACGGTTTCCTGCATTTATAGTTGGAAATATTGCTTATGTTTTTGATCGTCTTGCTCTAGCTCGCTCAAAGAATCCCCAAAACGTCTGTGATGTATCAGTAAGCAAACCATCTGATTCAGAAAAGACTATTCATGTACTACATGTTATAAATTCATTGTCGCAGGGCGGAGCAGAGCGCTTTCTTGCTTCTCTTCTTCCAAGGCTGAAAGAGCAGCATATCGAGAATACAGTTCTTGCCCTCAACCTAGAGTCAGCCGTATATGCTCCTATGCTTGAAAAGGCAGGCATTTCAATATATGGGACTCACTTACGGCACTTTGTTTCCATAGAGAACGGGAAAAAATCCAACAAGAGACTACAAGCACTTCAAATCTATTCAGTATTGAGGGTCTTAGATGTGCTGCGAGCAATTCGCTACCTACAGCCAGATATCGTCCACGCACATCTTGCTCCTTCGTTCCATTGGTGTGCACTAGCAAGCCTTTTTGCTCGAAAGCCCATCTATATAACTACCGAACATGCAAGTAAGAATCGGCGTATGTCCATTCCTTTTTTCAAATGGATCGAGAAAGCCTGTTACGTGCGATATACTTCGATTATCTGTGTGAGCTCTTCAGTAGCGCAAGCGCTCTCAAAATGGCTTAGGATTCCTCCTAGTAAGCTCCAAACCATTATTAGCGGTATCGATATAGAGCAATTTTCGAATAGTGCAACACCTGTCGCTGAAGTTGTACAGTTTCTTGCAGGGAGAATTGGGATCGCTATGACAGCGCGTTTTGTACCGATAAAGGATCACCCTATTGCGCTCGAGATTCTCGCCAAATTGCCAGAGAGCTATGCTCTCATATTGATAGGCGATGGCCCAGAGCGGCCACATATTCAAGATTTAGCAGCAAAGATGCAACTCGAACAGCGCTGCCTATTCCTTGGTTCGCGCGAGGACGTCCCGGATATTCTCGCTGCATGCCGTTTATACATACAGACTTCGCAGCAAGAGGGGCTTGGCTTGGCGGTTGCGGAGGCAATGGCAGCTGGTCTTCCAGTAGTAGTGCGGAACACTAGTGGTCTTTCCGATCTAGTAGATGGTGCTGGCCTCTTTTTCGATGCTCTGGATATAGAGAAGGCTGTTGCACAAATACTTTCCCTTGAGAGCATAGATCTGCGAGAAAAGATAGTACTAGCTGAGAAAGAAAGAGTAAAATATCTTTCGATCGAACGTACAGCGCACGAATATGGATCATATTATCGTCAAATTCTGCGCGCAAAAAAGGCAATAGAATGAAGACTCGCGATTCTCTATTTGCGACAAGCTTACGCTTCTTGCCATTTCTTTTTGCCCTTGCATTCAGCTTTAGCGGATATACCAATATCGGAATTGTTGTCATTCTTTTACTTAGCTTTTGGTACTTTATCTTGAATTGGCAAATTGTTATCCGAGATCGATGGGCCTTATGTGTGATAGGTTTTTTCCTGGCGATTGCAGCCAAAGATGGTATTATGCTTGCTTTGGGGAAAGGTAGCTTCGAAGCATTTGCTAAGTCAGGATCTCGAGTTGTTGTACTGGCAGGCTGTAGTGCAATGCTATATGCTCATTCAAGAGAGGACATCGAAAGAGCTCTCTCGGTTGGATTTTCGGTTACTTTTTTTTATTTGTTTATCATTTTTATTTTTATGCGATTCAAAATATTACCTATGATTTACAATGCAAATACATTTGGAATGGTAGGGATATGGGCGGCAATTCTTACGGGAACGAATAAATGGCAAAATAAAACAAAAAATAGTAAGCTGCAAGCTCTAGCAATTCTTATCTCGATGTTCATACTGGTCCTTCAAGATGCGTTTTTCTCAGGAAGTTTTGAAGGGTCTAGGACTGCGGTTTTTGCTATGATAGCAGCACTTTGCTTCATACTTTTATCTGAAACAAAATATGCAATCATACTTGCTAGATTGGAACTTGCAGTTGTTCTTGTTTTTATTTTTATCGGTTCGATGGTATTCATTCCTCAATTCAACGATTTATTAGCAAATCGACAATATCTTTGGCAAGCATTCTTAAGGAAAGGCCTCGAGCAACCTTTGCTTGGCTGGGGATTTACTACAGAAGCAGCTAATATCCATCTTGTGAGTTCCTATATGATAGATACACCGTTCTATGATAGCTTTGCCAAGACAGGCCTTGGCCCTCACAATAGCTTTCTAGCCATGTTTTTCGAAAATGGTGTTATCGCTCTTGCAGGATACATAACATTGCTCATTGCTCGGATTCGGGCAATACGAGTGCCTCTCACAATGTTTGATGTCTCTCTTTTAGCCTATTTTATTTTTATGTCTCTTGATGCGATGGCTCCAGGAGGACTAACAGTACTAGGATATTTCCTAGGACTATGTATCCTTGCAGTGCCAGAAAAAGCTCAAAAGAACAAGGATACTTGATGAGAGTTCTGCATATAGTTACCAGATCTGACTCGGGCGGCGCGCAATGCATGATCTCTACCCTTGCAGCTTTGCAGAGTCAATCTGGCCATATCGTTGCAGTTGCTTCTGGCTTGGAAGGAGCAGGAATCGCATGGCATTCTCTTCCGGCCTCGATAGAAAAAATACCAGTTCGGCACCTAAAGCGCAACATAGCACCTTGGGACGATCTATTAGCACTCTCCGAAATTCGTCATATCTGTATGGGCTGGAAACCCGATATCGTCCATATTCATACGAGCAAAGCTGCGGCGCTTACAAGAATAGCCATAAATCCTAATAGATATCCAATAATCTATACGATGCATGGCTACGACCAACTCAAGGTTGCTAACAAAAAGCTTCTTTTCATAGATAAAATGCTTTCTCCAAGAACATCGGCGATTGTTGCTGTCTCTCATTACGATCTTAGGCGCATGCAAACCGATGGGTATCATCCAAAGCTGATAGCTAATGGCGTAAAGGCTCCAAGCGGCCAGAAATCCGATGCTTCTGAATTGACTTTAGCACTACAGCTTCTAGAAGATTTGCGAAAAAAGGAATCGCCGACAGGGCTAATGATAGCTCGACCCTCTTCTCCCAAGCGGCCCGAACTAGTTCGAGAGTCGGCTCGCCAGCTAAAAGGCCTTTGCAGTATCGTTTGGATAGGCGGCAATGCTCGAGCTGATGATCCACCCACCTTTTATGCGCTTGGCCCGATTTCAGATGCCGGCAGACTTATTCCTTTTTGCGATTTTGTCCTCTTGCCATCTGACCACGAAGGTTTGCCGATGACCCTTCTCGAATGTTTGGCTGCAGGTAAGCCTTTTATCGCCTCTAATGTAGGAGGCATCCCCGAGCTTCTTAAGTATGCGGATTTACCAATAGCTCCAGGATTTGCTGTGGAGAATAGCGCAGAGGATTTTGCTTCAGCTATCCATAGCCTTGCGGATGACATCGAACTGCGTAAAGCAATGGGAGCGAGTGGCAAAAAACTCTGGGAGAAATGCTATACTGCTGAAATCATGGCTGCAGAATATGAGTCGCTCTATAAGCACTGTAAGCAGATCAAAAAGGAATAAAAGAATTATGCAATTGCAAAAAGGAGCGTTTAGAATGCTGACTCATCGTGCTATGAAAATAATACTTTCGATGCTGATTTTGCTATATATAGCGCAAGCTCCTAATGCTCCAAGCATTTATGCGCAGAGCACTGAAACACAAGAAAAACCTAAGCAAACACCTTATATTGAGGGATTCGAGTTTCATTTGAAAGGTGTCCGAGAGACAGCAGTTCTTCGATATTTGGATATGCAAATAGGCCAGAAATTTGCAAGCCAATCCGACCTCGACGATTTTATTGCAGAAAAGCAGCGCCTTCTTCAGGAGAATAGAGTCTTCAACGAGGAGGCAGCAATCTGGTATGAACAGCGAAATCCATCCAATCCAGAAGCAATAACTATTATAGTGCGTGGCTATGCTACCTTGACCGCACTTGCTGTGCCAATACCTAAATACACTGAAGACGATGGTTTTTTCCTTGCATTCCGCTATAAGGATTTCAACTTTCTCGGTATGCTGGAGCCACTAGTGTTTTCCTTGG
The DNA here is from genome assembly GCA_003452735.1 of Spirochaetaceae bacterium. GTDB lineage: Bacteria > Spirochaetota > Spirochaetia > Treponematales > Rectinemataceae > Rectinema. Next base: position 7,563 of record DMNL01000065.1, on the reverse strand, counting down.
ACCATTATTTCTTAGGTGGAAATACGACAATTGGTGCTGAGTTTGGATACTCGCCTCGCTTTATGAATTCTCAATGGGAGTTTTCGCTTACGAGCTCAGTTGATATCGGCCGAAACCTCGATCCAGCCTTCAGCGATACTGCAATCAGCCTTTCGACTGAGTATCCTATATCTGAGGCACCTGAATACTGGGCAATTGTTCCTTCGCTGTCCTATACCTATACAAAGAGCAGCAAAATCCATGTAGGGATTGCTAGCTTGAGCCTAATAAGGCCGATTTTCCTTCTCTTTCCTGGAAACATAGAATTGCAGTCATCATATAAACAAGAAAATGATGCCGGTTCTTGGTCATATCTAGCTATTGCAGAAACAACGCTCTCTCTTCGTATTCCCCTTTTCTCAGTAGCTTCGGCATCTATGCTCGCATTTACACCTTCCGCAGGTCTTTCTTTATCCTATGATCTGGCCAAAGGCATGGTATACGATGCAGGACTAAGTGCATCTGGTTCAGTGGGATACAATAGCATCAAATGGAAGGGCAACTTCAGAAAAGGCAGCAGTGCTTCTTTATCTGAATCGTATATGTTCCATATTGGATCGAAACATTCTACCCGACCTCTAGACCTTGTTCTTTCCTCTCAGCTTTCAGCCTTTTACTCTTGGTTCAACCTTCTGGGAATTGATTTTCGGGCCATAGGGCGCTGGGATGCGGGGTGGAGCTTATATAACGACCTAAGCTACTTCGATGATGTGGATGCGAGCACCTACCTTCGTGGAATTCGAGGGCCAATATATGGCGATCTCGCTGCAATAGTCAATTTGCAGATACCGGTAAATTTTGCTCAGGGCAAGTTCTTCCAATGGGAAGCAATGGATGCGGAGATCTTCATTATTCCTTTCTTCGATTTAGGATATGTGCGAACGAATCCTGCCAACCCTCTATGGTCTATAGACAACCTTCTGATGGGAGGAGGACTCGATGTGGTGATATTTCCTGAACATGCGCGATCGTTCACCTATCGGCTCTCTTTGGGCTACAATATAGAACACTACCTGGAAACTAAAACTCTAGATTGGGGCGATACCGAAATATGGCTGGGGATAGGGCTCCATCTATAATTGGAGGCTCCATTGTAATGGAAAATGCCATGATTGGCAGTACTCTGAGGGCGGTCGCATATCATGCTGTACCTAAATCTTCAGAGTCCAGCTTTTCGCGCCAGCTCGATTACTTTGCAAAGCACTATATCCCACTCGATGCAGAAGGCTTTGCGCGGTTCTTAGATCAAGGCTCTTGCGAGGTATCTGGAATGCGCAGAAAGTATGGCCATTCTGCTGGAAAAGCGAAAATATCGAACAAGCAAGCCAGCATGCAATGCAAACCAGGCCTTATTATTAGCTTCGACGATGGCCTTATGGAACACTACGAAATTGCTGCGCCTCTTCTCGAAGCCCGTGGTATGCGTGGATGGTTTTTTGTTACAAGTACACTTCCTGGCTTGGCACCAGAATTTCAAGAAGGCTTTTGTGCATCACATGAAATTTCCCTGCATAAAAAAACAGCTCATCTAGGGAAGGCTCAGCATTCATTCGTTTCGAGCCACGTTGCGATGAGCTGGAATGAGATCCTCGACCTTGCGAAGCGTGGTCATGTAATTGGTTGCCATACCGCTCACCATGTTCGCATGCGCCCGACTCTCGATACCGCTATACTCTTTGACGAGATTGTAGAAGCTAAAAAAGAGCTCGAAAAGCACCTTGGCTACCCTGTCAATGCATTTGCGTGGGTAGGGGGAGAATCCGATACCTACCGTGCAGACGCCTTACAGCTACTCTGCGATGCAGGTTTTTCATGGATTTTTACGACCCAATCCTCGCTATTCAGAGTAGGTGAAGATGCGCGAGCAATCCATCGCACAGTACTTGAGCCCGATCTTCCATTTTCGCTCTTTCTTGCAAAAATAAGTGGGCTTTCCGACCTCGCGCATTGCAGGCGCAGAAGAGCGAGCCTCAACGCCATGCGGCTTTGATGAAAAATGATCGGATAAGCACGATCAAAAGGGCAATCTAGCTAAACGCGATTAAAGGAGAATGAAACCATGAAACATCGATGCAAAATGCGCGCGGCAAATTCCAATCTATTCTTTCTATATTTTATTTTCTCTATATTTTTGTTTTCGGGATCAAGGATGCTCTTTGGGAGAAATTTCCTTTTTGCGCAAACTCAATCTAGGCCCACATCGCTCCAATGGCGCATCGTGCTTAGTATAAATATCGAATACAGCCTAAGAAGCGATAATGTCCGCATCGAACCTCCTGTGAGTCAGTACCCATCAGTAGCATATTCCAATGGCATCGATATCCAACGGAATTATTTTGGCCAATTGCCCTTTGCAGTTCTGAGCATTGAAGCTGGGAGCGCCCTCGATGCACAGGGCTTCGATCCATGGTTATGCAATGCCCAGGGCCTTGGTGTCGCGGCAGAAATCGATCTGCGGCATAGCTGGGCAGGAGACTATTTCCCTGTTCATAATCTGCCTCTAAATGGCACAACACCTGATGTGGAGGGCAACATAGTTGCGCGATCCGTCCTATATTGGAAATCTCCAATATTCGAGATAGGCTTTGGACGCGACCGCCTCGATTACAACGGCATACTCGAAGGCGGCTTTCTTCCATCGCGCCGGATACCATATTACGATGCACTACGAGCTCAAGGAAAACTTGGTTGCTTTGCTTTCGACTGGCTCGTGTCCACAATCCAGGCAGTGCAAGCATGGGACAAAAATGATATCTCGCCAGAGGCCGGATATGGCTTTGAGGATCAACCTGGCACGCCAACAATAATTGTCGAGGCAATGAACCGATTTTCCTGTCATCTCGGTTGGGTAACCTTAGGTGTAACAGACCATGCAATGATGTCCCGTCTCAACAACCACTTTGTGCTCACCGATTTTTTCCCCATTGGCTCGCGCCACCAGGCATCGGTTGCACAGACCAACAACTCCATGGTGTTCGATGCGAGCTGGGAGCCAATTAGTGGCCTTACTATCGCTGGTCAGCTGGGCCTAGACGATATCGATTTGAATCTAGTTGGCATCGGCGATACTGGTTCACCTACCATCTCTGCTTATATAGCAGGTGTGCGCTATAGCGGCCAGATAGGTCGAGTAAGAGCCTTACCTTTTGCAATATATATGGAGGCTGGTTCTACTCATTGGCTCTGGGGCAACTACGATGCGAGCCAAGCCTGGCCCAGCATAGGAGATGTCAATTATTTTGCTCGCTTTATATACCGGTTTCCGCGCTACTTAGGAGGATCGATCCTATTGCCGCTCACAAGTCCCTATGGCCCTGGCGTTACTTGGGCGCAGAGCCATGGTGAGCTCATTATCCCAATTGGAAGCAATAATAATAAGAATCCCCTCAGCCTCGGTGTTGGCTATCGCCTTTTGTTTTTAGATATGAATACCGATGCCAACCTTATCACGACTCAAGTCTATAACAACAGCACAACGCCTGCGGCGCCGCATTGGAAAAGCTTTTTAATAAGTCTACCTTTACGTCTGTCTGCAGGTTTGTTCTCTTTCGATATCGCACCGAGCCTTGTCCGAAGCGATAACTCGATGGCCTTCGAGCTTGACATTGCGCTCTCAGGTACCATAGCATTCGGAACTGTTCACTGATACCAGCAGGTATTCATTACCGAATACAAACAAAGCCAAATAGCCACAAGCTTCATAGCGGGTCAGTTGAATTGCTATAGACTTAATAATGGATAGTAGGAATATAGATGAAAAAACTATATTTGCCAGCAATTGCGATTCTTTTATTTCTTATCTTCTCGGGAATTTTTACGCTGTCTGCCCAACAGCCCAGCCAAAGCGCAGCAGCACAGCAGCCCAGCCAAAGCGCAGCCCAGCAGCCCAGCGAGCTTGCCGAGCAAGGCCTTCTCTTCACTCTCGCTACAGAATTGCCTTACCGCGCGGGCACCTATCGCGAAGAAATCGAAGCACGAGGACTAACACCAAATGCCTCAATATCCCTTCAGTATGAGCAACCTCATATTGGGCTTATCGCTGCCATTGATCTCACCAGCGACCAAGTCTATGGCCCTTGGCTCGCCGATAGTCCCACAGGCGCCCTCGGGAATTTCAATTTCATGATCAAGGAAGCTGGTATCCGAATTTTTGGTGACTCATTTAGCTTAAAAGGTGGCAGACTTCGCCATTTCGATGTGGTCGATTCGCCGTACTCGCTCTTTATCAACGCGAATGGCATTGCAGCGCCGATGCTCGACTTTGTGTATAGAGATGATCGATTCTTTTACGAATCGCGATACATCTCGCTTACTCTCGATTCTGCAATGCATACACCGGCTTGGCCCGATGATACTTATACTGGCTTTCCCGATCGTGGGGCAAACTTCAAGGTCTTTGGCCTTTCTTTTGGAAGGCTTACGATAGGCTTTGAAGACTCTTCGGTTTATTCCGGCCGAGCTTTCGATTGGGAATATTTCCTAAGCCCTATGCCTCAATACTTTACCCAATATGTCAGAGGCACAGGAGGTCGGCCTTGGTATGCCAACTACGATGATAACTACAATGCAGGATTATTCGTCACTTGGAAAGAGCCAGGGGCTTATGACCTCTATGCGCAGGCTTTTGTCGACGACCTTGGGATGTTGGGACTTTTTGGATGGACGAACAATCCCTGGCAGATTGCACTCGCCCTAGGCGGAAGAATAAAAACACCTAAGGGGACTTTTGGCCTCCATCTAGCTGGCGCAACAAAATACACCTTTGAGCCTGGAGATATGCGCACTCCGACTACAGCGAATCAGATCCAAAGTTCCTACGGTTACACCTATTTCCCAGAAACTCGTTTTGAGTACGAATGGAGACCAAGCTATCCTAAAAGCTATAAGGAGATTGCTCCAGAACTGAATCTAATCGGCTACCAATACGGCGAGAACAATCTTGCCATGCGCCTCGACTGGAACGGTTCTGTTAGTAAGTTCGAATGTGAGGCCTTCTTTGAATTTAGGCTTTCTGGCTCGAATAGCCCCGCCAATCCCTGGCACGATCTTTGGGTCGATCCACAAGTTGCTTTCACCTGGCTAGATGACGCTGTGCTCGAAAAAAGATTTACTATTTCAGCTCGAGCAATTACAGGGCATAGCCCCTGGCAGTTCTTTGCAAAAGCCACTGGCAGCCTTGCCCTTGATGCGCTCGAACTACGCGACCCAATTGGCGTATCGTCAAGCCAGACTCTTGTCGACCAAAAAGTACAGATTTATTCTCCTGTTCCAGGCAACACAAAACTTCTCGGCGAACTAACCTTAGGAGTTCTATTGAGGCTTGGAATATGATTAATGAACAGCTACAGGTTTCGATATACCACGATATCGATAGACCTGCAGCTATCTGGGATAGCCTTGTACAAAGTCCATGCATCTACGCTTTTCAAACTCGACCCTGGCTTTCTACTTGGCAGAATACCATTGGGAAAGCCCATGGAGTTGCCCCTTTTATTATCGTTTTCAAAAAAGGCCAGAATACAGCTCTCTTCCCTCTTGGAAAGAAAAAGGTGCGATTTGGTGCTTTATCCAGCACAATGCTAATATGGCTCGGCTATGGCGTATCTGACTACGCTGCACCAATCTTTTCGAATGAGACTAACTTCGATATGGTAGAGCTCTTTGCCCATCTCAAAAACATTGCGAAGAAAGAACACTGCTGTGCCATATATCTTGACCGAATCCCCAAATTCTGGGCTGACGGCACACCTCTTATATTTGCAAAAGCACTACTTGCATTGCCCTTTGGCCATCGCCTCCATTATAGCGCTCACGCAATGCAGCTTTCACAAGACCCACTAATGCGTCTCAACACTAAAGAACGTGCGCACCTCCGCAGAGCCAAACGCCGTCTATCAGAAGCTGGTACTCTCTCCTTTATCATCGCTGGAGACAAATCGCTTCGAGAGCGCCTTACGCATACCATGATTGCTTTTAAGCAGGAGCGCTTTCGCCAGATAAAAGTCCACGACAACTTTGCTGATCCTGCATTTCGCAATTTCTATATCCAAGCCTCGCAAAATGATAATATCCCCGCACATATATGCGCGCTTATGCTGAATAAAAATCCCCTAGCTGTCCATTGGGGACTTAGCTGTCCGCCACGCCTATATTACCTTATGCCTGCTTTCGATACCGAAAATTATTCTTCACTTTCTACAGGCAATCTGCTCCTTGTCAAGCTTCTAGAGTATTGTGCAGAAAATGATTATCAGCTTATCGACTTTGCCAACGGCGATGAACCCTATAAAGAAAAATGGTGCGATATAGAGCTGCCTCTATATGAATTATATATCCCGGCTAACCTAGCTGGATGGTTTATTGCGCTATTTGGCAGTGCCTTAGAAAGCATTAAGCGAAGCGCTCTTGCACCCCATCTAAAACAAATGGCTCAATTCTTAAAATTATCCATGTGATACAATCATGGAATAAACTGATAGAGAAGGGATACAATGCGGTTAATATCAAGAAAGCAGAACTTTAATGCTAGATATTCTGCGCTGATTTTCTGCATCGCGCTGATCTTTAGCGCTGCTAATCGAGAGGCTTATGCACAAGAGACGGCTACATGGAATGTTATCAAAGCAAAATCAGGCTCGCAAGGCAATTTGCAAGCCAACAGCCCCATCCACGCTGCAGACCTTTTCTTTCCTGGCGATGATGAATATGACGAGGCTTTTTCAATAGCAATACGCCAAGGGCGTGTGCCCAAAACCAATGTCTTTCCTCTTTTTGGTAGTGAGCTTGGGGCTTCCTTGAACAATGATATAAAAGAGTCCGAGCTTCTTTCGGGCATTGTCTTCAGGGCAAGTACGCCGACCCTCTATTACGATTCGCCTGCAAAGCAGAATGATCTCGGCACGAGCCTTCTAGAGGATCCCAGTCTCGATATCAATACTTTTCCAGAAATCCTGCATTTTTGGCAAACCCTGCCGGATGTATTGGCGTTGGGCTTAAACCTGTATCCTTCGGCTTCAATCGCCTTCAATATCGATATTTCGTTCAATTATCGACGCGACAAAATAGTAGGTCAGAGTTCGCCATTCCAATGGGATATAGACGATTTTCGAGAAAACCTCACATCTGCTGCACAATTTCCACTAAGAACATATATAGCTTGGGTTGGTAAAGGCTATGGTGTAGCCCTGGGTAGATTTCCTTCTGGTATGGGCTGGGGAACCCTGTCCGGTTCCATATTAAATCCACGGGCTTCATCTTACGACCAAATACGATTCTATCTCGAATCCGGTTCATTTCGCTTTACAAGCATGACAGCGACAAGTTCTGCACAGCTCTCCAAAGCCGAGCAGGAAATTCAATTCCGAACCTTTTCTGATGGGAGTAGTTTCTGGGACTCGCTCAACGACCACGACTATGCGGCGCACGACATGGCCATAAAGCTCGCGAACTGGCACGAGATCGAATGGAAGCCGGCGCCATGGATAGAGCTTTCGGTTGCGGAAATGAGCGTGATTGGCGGAAGAA
>DMNL01000139.1 GCA_003452735.1 Spirochaetaceae bacterium | reverse complement strand
GCCGCGCTACCCGCGAATTCATCGCTTATGGATCCAAAATCCACGGCGGTGCCGAGTTGGTGCTGAGACATTCCGGGAACTGCGGATACGCGCTCGGCTTCGGCCTTTCCCATTTCATTGACATTCTGTTCAAATACGGTCTTCTGATAGTCGTAAGAGCGATAGGCAGAAGAGACAACGAGAGTAATCCCATCTTTTTTTGCCATCTCCGCCATGCGGACAAGCGCTTCTTGCGCGGGCTTGCGCAATTTCATACCTTTTTTGGATACGATATATGGGAAAGCACCATCTAGGTCTACAAGATCCATGGGTACATACTGGGCGGATAGGGCTTTCTGCTTGTCGACGCGAGACAGAAGGTCTGGATCTTTTTTCATCACTTCACATACTTCGCGAAAAAGCACCACAAAGCCGGATGGATCCTTATTTATTGCATCCAGCACTCGCTCTCGATCGGTATCGCTAAATTGCACCGCTGAAAGAGCTTCTTCTACCTGAGTACGGATATCCGTAGGCAAAGAAGAAAGCCGATTATTCTTCTGGCCCGAACACGATACGATTACAACCAATATAAATGCCAATATGAAAGCAGTTGCTAGAACAGACAGAACTCGCATGACAAAATCCTACCATTCACTTAGATTCGTTGACCTTAACTTTTCCCGCGCTGTTTCAATCTTAGATAGACTTGCTTGCCGGGCACCATGGGGTTAGTGCGCTCATCGATCTCGAATAGATTCACAGCCTTAATCAGGTCGCCAAGCTTTCTAAAACCATAGTTGCGCGGATCGAACTCTGGGAGACGATTTGCAAGATAGGTTCCCACTTCGCCGAGATAGGCCCATCCAAACTCGTCCGCGGCTTCGTCTACTGCACTTGCCAGCAAAGCCTTCATCTTTGTATCGCTCTTTATGTCGGCCTGCGGCGGAGAGCCCTTGCCGCTTTCCTTTTCAGACGAGCTTTCGCGGCCTTCCTCGGTTTCACCGACATTGGCTTGCAGAATTTCGGTATAGATAAACTTGTCGCAGGCTGCCACAAAAGGCTTAGGCGTCTTGCGCTGACCAAAACCAAGCACAAGCTTGCCGTCCTCGCGGAGCCTTGCCGCAAGCCTTGTAAAATCCGAATCGCTAGACACAAGACAGAAGCCATCTAAGTTTTCGGTATACAAGAGATCCATCGCATCGATTATCATCGCGCTGTCCGTAGAGTTTTTGCCAGTTGTATAGGCAAACTGCTGAACGGGCTGGATGGCATACTCCAACAATCTTTCTTTCCAGCCTCGAAGATTCGGGTTAGTCCAATCGCCATAGATTCGCTTAACACTGGCAACGCCATATTTAGCGATCTCCGCGAGAAGGCCATCGATAATGGTAGGCTGAGTATTGTCTGCATCGATAAGAACCGCTAGTTTTAGTTGCGGATCACTCTTCATAAATAATCTCCAGAAAAATTTATCGCACGATAAGTAGTTGAATGTCACATACATTCGTGCCGGTCGGACCAGTCACAAAAAGGCCGCCAACCTCATAAAAAAAAGTGTAGGAATCGTTATTGGCCAGAAATTCCGAAGGATTCAGCGCAAGTCGACGTGCATTTTCGAGCGTATCAATGTCGGCAAAGGCTCCTGCGGCATCGGTAGGCCCATCGTTGCCATCGGAACCAGCCGACAAAAAGAGCGTCTTTTCCAGACCCGAGCGAACAGAGCGCGGGAAATGATTAAACTCATTTAGCACCGATAGGGCCATTTCCTGATTCCTTCCTCCCTTACCCATGCCACGGAGAGTAACGGTCGTCTCTCCGCCGGCAATGATACATGCAGGCGTGCAAACTGGAACTCCATGCAGTATAATATCCTGGACAATTCCGGAAAAAACCTTGCCTATTTCGCGAGCTTCGCCAGAAAAGCGACTCCCAAGCACAAGAGTATTGTAGCCTAGCTCTTTGCTCTTACGTTCAGCCTCTTGAATAGCATGATAATTGGTACCCACAAGTATTGTCGAACATAAATCGAAAGTTGGATCTTCCGGCTTTGGAGTTTCTGGTCTAATACCGGAGAGTCCATCTTCTACGGCTTGAACTATGGACCTTGGCAGTTTGTCCAATAGTGCATATCTATCGAATATCGATTTCACATCCTGCCAAGTGCTCGTGTCTGGAACCGTAGGACCTGAAGCAATGGTATCTAAATCATCGCCCATCACATCCGAAAGGATGAGTGCAATTATCCGCGAAGGGGAAAAAGCCTTTGCCAGAAGACCACCTTTTATGGCAGATAGATGCTTGCGCACTGTATTGATCTCGTGAATTGTAGCTCCACAAGCCAATAGAAGCCTTGTGGCTTCCGCCTTGTCTTCAAGCGATATACCCGAAGCAGGAACCGCCAGCAGAGCACTCCCTCCTCCAGAGACCAGTACAAATACAAGAGTCCTTTTGCCGACTTCTTCCCATTTCTTTACCCGCATGGCAAGATTTAGCATTTCCCTTCCGGCTTGCACCGACCTTTCATCCGGAACGGGGTGACTTCCCTCGATATAGCGAATAGAACGAGATGCGAAAAGATTTTCGATATCCTCAGAAAATCTCGAATTCTGTCCACTTTCAGGGGCTTTAGAGACTACCAGCCCTTCTGTAACTCGTTCGCCCAGAATCGATGCCAGACTTACTGCCATTGGAATCGAAGCCTTTCCAAAGGCCGCTATCACCACATGATCATATTTGGATAAGTCATAGAGCTGTGGTTTTTCTCCATCATAAAGGCTCAGTATCGAACCTTCCAGCGAAAGGCAATAGGAAAAAAGCCGGCTTGGCATAACCCTATCCACCGCGGCTCGGAAAATATCCTCTGCATCCACACGCAAGGAGCGCTCAAAGCTCCTCCTCATGCTCGCACTCTCCATCGCTTTTTCTGACCCTGATTTTTCTGGCTCTTCTCGAGAGCTTGGATGCAGAGATCGAGATTCCTAGCTACCTGAGGGCTACGAGAGAGCTCGAAGGCCTGCCGAAACAAAGGCTCTGCCTCTGCAGGATTTTTAAGCGCGTTCAAATGAATCGAGGCGGCATTGTTGAGTGCAGGCCAGTTTGTCTCATCCAGAGCAAAGGATTCCATAAAATACTTTATGGCTTCCAAATGTTCACCAGATTCTCTCAATTCCTCTGCTTTCTTGAAAATCTCCATGGCTTTCATCGCATTAGCGAATCTCTTTTCATCTTCGCTCATCGCAAGGCGTTGCTCTATGAATTCTCTCATATGGAAAGCCTTGCCGCCTTCGGCACATTCCGGGTCTTTGAGCGCAAGCCGATATCGCTTTGCCGCCTCTTTTCTTTTGCCCGTCGCATACGCAAGATCGCCAAGAGCCGAATGGCGATAGAAGGATGGACCATAGAGCTTTTCTTCTCTTAATAAATATCGTTCTGCCTCTTCCGATCTCCCCAGCGCAAGAGAAATAACTCCAAGATTTCTCAAAACGCGGATTGAGTTTGGTTCCGATTGCTCTAGCTTCCGGAACCAGCTCTCTGCCTTTTGATAATCCCCCATAACATAGGCATTAAGGCCAAAACGTTCGCAGATATTCGCATAGAATTTGTTCATTGGCCTTCTAGATTATCTCACTAAACAAACAAGGACAATACGAGCACCATCAAGAACGCTACTACTCCTTCCACGGCCGTTGCGGAGGTGTAGGCCCTATAGGCTATATTTACAGGCATACCCGAGAATTGGGAAACCACCCAGAAATAGGAGTCATTTGCATGCGAAACAACCATTGAGCCTGCGCCTATGGCTATGGTCGTAAGAGCTGGATCTAGACCGAGCGTCTGTAAAAGAGGCGCCATAATTCCTGCAGTGGTAACAATAGCCACGGTCGACGAACCTTGAGCGGTTTTGAGAGCTGCGGAAATTATAAAGGGCAGCAGAATTCCTAGATGCATGCTCGCC
>DMNL01000097.1 GCA_003452735.1 Spirochaetaceae bacterium | reverse complement strand
AGCACCCAGGCCAGCGCAAGCGAGTAGGCAACCTGAAAAGCCATCCATTTGTCGCCGGCCTCGGCGCGTATCACGGCTAAAGAAGAAAAGCAGGGTGGCATAACCAGGATAAAAATCAATAAGGCAAGGGCTACGCGCGGAGACCAATCTGGAGAATCGCGAAGAGCTTGACGCAGCGAGGAATCTGCTTCATTTTCATCATTTACTGCTGTGCCATAGAGTACGCCTAATGTAGAGACCACAAGTTCCTTAGCCGTTAAGCCTGGAAGGAGCGCAACTCCAATTTTCCAATTGAAGCCAATAGGCGCAATTATTGGCTCGACTATCTTGCCTATACTTCCTGCGATACTATGTTCCAGTTGATATTGACGAAGCAGTATCTCGATATTTGTGGCTATCTGCGACTCGTTGAGCTCAGGATGAGAAGCAATAATCTCTTTACGTACCTGCATCTCGTAGTTTTCAATCCCTTTTGCCTTTGGATAGGATGTTATGACCCACATGAGCACCGAGACGGCGAGGATAATGGTGCCTGCTTTGCGCACATAGCTCCATGTTTTTTCCCAGACATGCCAGAGCACTCCTTTAAGTGTGGGCATGCGATAGGGCGGCAGCTCCATGACAAAGGGCATGGATTGGCCCTTAAGTACAGTTCGTCTGAGAAAATAGGTTGAAAGAATGCTCAAAACTACTCCGGTGGCATACACTAGCATGACAACAGTCGATGCATGATTTGGGAAAAAAGTTCCAGCCAGGAGCACATAGATTGGCAGCTTTCCGCCGCAGGAAATAAAGGGAATTGCCAAAATTGTGGCGATTCGCTCTTTGGGGCTTTTGAGCGTACGGGTGGCCATTATAGCGGGCACCGAGCAGCCAAATCCAAGCATAAGCGGCATGAACGACTGCCCATGCAATCCTATTGCGTGCAGAAAATGGTCGGTTAAGAAGGCGGCGCGAGCAATGTAGCCTGTATCCTCGAGAAAGGAGATGCAGAAGAAAAGAATCACGATCAGAGGCACAAAAGAAAGAACGCCTCCAACACCATGGATAACGGCATTGACAAGAAAATCTCTGATTCCGTTCGGCAGGGGCGAATTTTGGACGTACCTTGCGAGGGCTCCAAAAAGCCCTTCGAGCCAGGCCATGGGATACTCTCCAATGGCAAATGTCAGCCTGAAGATTGCCCAGATAACTAAAAAGAAAAGCGGCAAGCTGATAAAAGGATGCATTACCACATTATCGATCTGTTCGGTGAGCGGGATGCCACGCTGTCGAGTTCGATGTACAGCTTCTGCAACCGCTCCATGGATATAACCATAGCGCTGTTCGGATATGAGGATTTCCGGATCCTTGCGATAATGAAGCGCTATCCAGCGCCAGGTGTCCTCGAGAGCCGCAAGGATCTCGGCCTCTCTGATATGGCCAGAAATGCGTTTCTTGGCATCCGAATCTTTTTCGATGAGCTTTATTGCAATCCATCGAGGTGAATAGGCTGCGACGAAAGCGCTATCTTCCTTTAGAAGAGCGACTAGACTGGCAATATGGGCTTCTATGTCTTCGCCATAACTAGGCATACGTGGCTTTGACCCTGCTTCGTAAGTAGATATAGCTACCTCTAGAAGTTCTTCGACTCCTTCTCCGCGGGAACCGACGGTAGGTACCATTGGAACTCCAAGTGTCTTGGAGAGAATTCCATGATTGATGACTATACCTTTTTCTTTGGCCTCGTCTGCCATGTTAAGCGCAGCAACAACGGGAATTTCCAATTCTATAAGTTGAAGCAGAAGATATAGATTACGCTCGAGATTGGTGGAATCGATGATATCTATGACGATATCGGGCTTTTCGTTGAGCAAGAAGTCTCGGGCTACCACTTCGTCGAGGGAATATGCAGTTAGGCTATAGGTACCTGGTAAATCTACGATTCGAATTTCGCGATCCCGAAACTCGATTTTGCCTTCGCGTTTTTCTACAGTGACACCAGGATAGTTTCCTACCTTGTGGTGTGCGCCTGTTATAGCATTGAATACACTGGTCTTTCCTGAATTTGGATTGCCTGCAAGCGCAATAGTGAGAACAGCTCTATCCTGCATGGATTACTCCCGAAAAGTCTTTTACTCGAGGCAGCTAGGATCTTTGTCATGGGCGCCATGAGTCTTACCATGCGTGCCATGAGTGCCCTTAGCCTCACCATAAGCGCCATGAGAACGCCTTCGTCCGCGAGGGCGCAAATCGACATACATTGTGGCCAGTGCTTTCTTAGGCGCCTTGCTTGCCATCTGTGGCGCGGCTTCTGGAAGAATTTCGACATCTACAAGGCGAGCTTCGTATCGACGCATAATGAGATCGTAGTCTCCAAGCCTGATCTGTATAGGACCGCGGAAGAATGCTGCACGTACTACCTCTCCTTCAGCTCCAGAGACAAGACCCATATCCGCGAGACGTTTTCCAATTTCTCCTCCGACTGCAACGTTTATAACTTTGAATCTCTGACCCGGACTAAGTTCGGCAAGCTGCATATCATTGGGCTCCTTTTTCTTTTGCCTGGCACTCAGGGCAGAGGCCGAGCAGTTCCATATTATGACCTATAGGTCTAAATCCATATTTTACAAAGATTTTTTGTTGTTCTTTCTCTATAGTGGGACTCAAGAATTCGATTATCTTGCCACATTCAGTGCAAAGCAGATGGTCGTGATGAGGGTGATCGGCAAGATGCTCGAAAGTGCGTGCACCATCTTCCTGCACGGCTTCGCGAGCCAGTCCCGCATCTTCTATTAGGCGAATAGTTCTGAAAACCGTAGCCTGACCTATTCCAGGGTCGTGTTTTTTTGCTTCTCGCAAGATGTCTTCGGTGCTGAGGTGGCCTTCGGTATTGAGGAATGCTTCGAGTATGATTCTACGCGGTTTTGTGACCTTCTGCCCATGCTCGCGCAGAAAGGTCTCGAATCTGTCGAGTTCATTCATTTTGATTGCCTT
>DMNL01000022.1 GCA_003452735.1 Spirochaetaceae bacterium | reverse complement strand
AACATATGCGGAAAATCAGCGTAAATGGAGATGAGTTCGTAAAGTCGGTCGAAAGGAAGCGATAATTTATCGAAAATTACATAAGGCAGGAGCTCGGAAAGACGATCCGAATTGTAGCCACCCTTCCCGCTTAGTATCACCATTGTCTCCATGTCCTGCGCTTCTTCGAGGGCCCGATATGCTAGGGCAAAATTCTTTGTTGCAAAGAATATCCTGGTTTGATAACTTGTCTGCGGATCGGGGGAAAATGAGTTCAAAAGCTCATAATAGTGATCAGAGTTAAGGAATGCATCTCTAATTCTCTCTACAAGTTTCTCAGAAGGTATTCTTGTCTCGCTTGTAAGCACAATCTGATAGAGTGTATAGGGATTATCTTTGCGTAAGTCCCTAGCCGCTCTTACTACTCGGGACAATGTTTCGGGATCGTCTGCATCGATTAGAAGGGTGATGGAGTTTGATAGTTTTTCTGGATTTAGACGCATCCAATCGATGTTCTCGGGCTTTCGGATATCGATAAAGGAGACGAACCCTTCTTTAAAGAGTTGAAAATGAGGTGCAGGTGGCATAGCCCATTCTACATCGAAGCTTTCTTCGAAGGCAGAAATCGCATCGACCATATCATCATAGGATATCCAGTGCGTGCTGGTTACGAGATATGGAGGAGCGTCCATTGCACTCATACCATACTCGTCAGCGCGTTCTCTTATCTCTGTTCCGGGAAGCAGCGATAGAGGATACAACTCTGCCTCCTGACCGAGTCCCTGCATGCCAAGAAAATCGAAAGTCTCAATGATTTGTTCATAACCATCATATGGCAAGCCAAGTATGAGACCTGTTTTTATTATAATTTTCTGTCTCTGGAGAAGTTCGGCGCCACGCTCGAAGGCTTTTCTATCGAAGCTTCTATGAACCGCCTCCAAGGCTTTGGAATTCGTGCTTTGAAGCCCTGCTTCGACCGAGATAATGCCTGCTTCTTTCAGAAGACCTGCTATCTCTTCGTCAAGACCCTCAAGCCTGAGCTCGGTATGAATAGGCGTATGAGCATGATTTACAAATGCGATATCGCGCAGCTTTCCTGCAAAATCAGACCCTGTTTGAAAGTTCGGGTCCATTATGTATATCTCAGGAACTCCTGCCTCAGAAGCAAGTCGAATTACTTCCAGAATCTGTTCATGGGGAAAATAGCGGACAGTCTTATAGTTCTTTCCATAATAGCAGTATGAGCATCTTGAATTGCAGCCTCGCATTGTCTCGATATGAGCCTGAAAATTCGGATCGAAATAGAGTGCGCCACTCAGATATGGATTTGGTAATTTGTTGAGATCTACGAGATTATCTGAACTATAAAAAGACGAAATTGGCCTGTGCTCTTGAATATCCTGCAATATATCTGTAAATGCTTCTTCTCCTTCGCCGTATATAAGGCTATTAAAAGGCGATTTCGATGTAATTGGCATGGATTTGACGACTTCCGGTCCGCCCGCTATTAAGCGGGCACGAGGTAGCTGTGAGGAAATTTTTTCAGCCAGGAAAAGACTGCGCTTAATATTCCATGAATAGAGAGTGAATGCAATAATATCGGGCTCACGCGCAACAATAGATGAAATTATAGAAGCATCTGATCCATAGTTCGCTATGGGGGGCTCAAGTATTGTCCATTCTCGACGAGAGAGCAGTCCTTTTGATTCCGCATAGGAGGCTAGATATCCCGCAGCTAATGGTACATTTGCAGGGACCGAACTCCAGTCGGGCAGCTGTGCAGGTAATTGTACAAAAAGTAATTTCATTAGTATTCCGTTCTTCTTTTTTTGATGATCCTATCATGGATGATCCAATATCTTAGATCTGCTATCATTGGCGATCTACCATTACTTCATGGTTATTATCCGCAGACATAATTAGCTCTCTTTCAGGAAAACCGGGGAACATTTTCGACCAGCTTCCCTTCATGGTTGGTTTTTTAAGTGCAGCATCGAGAATAGAGAGATAAATCAAACGTGGCACATCGATGCCTCCCATCAGTTCTAGGTAGGGAGTGTATACCTGGCAATCTATAAATTCAAAGCCCTGATTGAATAAGGTCTTCGCCAAAGAGAGGAATCCAATCTTTGAAGCATTGCTCTCCAGGCTAAACATCGATTCACCGAAAAAAGCCATACCAATACTAACTCCATACAAGCCCCCCACAAGATTTCCATTCTTCCAGACTTCGACCGAATGAGCGTAACCAATTTCATGCAACCTTGTGTAGGCATCTACAATGTTAGGAAAAATCCAGGTACCAGGCTGCCCAGCTCGCGGCATTGCAGCGCAATTTTTTATTACTTCTTGAAAATTATTATCGAGCGTGAGTGCATACCCAGAATTCGGCTTTAATGCTTTTTTAAGGGCCTTTTGAGCTGATTCCGTGACATGCAAAAATCCGCGCAGAATGATAAAACGAGGATCTGGGCTGCACCACTGGATGAAAGCAGGATTGGAAGGCCAAGGGAAGATTCCTTGACGGTATGCAGAGATCAAAGCTCCTGGCGAAAGATTTCCTCCGTAACATACTACACCATTCGGTGTTGCACTTTCCGCTGGCGGAAATCGATATTCCTGCTCCTCATCTAGTCTATCTGGCATTACAATCCATCGCATCAAGGCAGCTCCCAGCTTTTAGTCCTTTTGAGGCGAAATATCGAATACAATCTTTTCGTTCTCTAGGCGAGCCATTGCCATTCCGCCATGCTCGAGCTTGCCAAAGAGCACTTCGTCCACGAATACAGTTTTTATCTGGTCTTCAACCAGGCGACTTATATTTCGTGCTCCGAATTCACGGGAGTAACCCTTGATTGCAAGATATCGGATTACTTCATCTTCAACCTTTAGGGTCACATTCTTTTCGGCCAATTGCATAGCGAATTCATCGACTGCCTTCTTGACAATACGCTCGATGATCTCCATCGGTAGATTGTTGAAATGCACTACTGCATCGAGCCTGTTGCGAAATTCAGGGCTAAAGGCTCGTTCCACCGCCTCGTCGAGGGCTGAAGAGCTAACCTGCTGGTCGCCAAAACCTATTAGTGGCTTTCCAATATCACGGGCGCCTGCGTTGCTCGTCATGATGAGAATGACATTACGAAAATCGGCTTTTCTGCCTTGGTTATCCGTTAGGGTCGCATAATCCATTATCTGGAGGAGAATATTGTAGATGTCGGGATGGGCTTTCTCGATTTCATCGAGAAGAACAACAGCATTAGGCGTTTTCCTAATTGCATCGGTTAAAAGTCCTCCTTCTTCATAACCGACATATCCAGGTGGAGAACCGATTAGCCTCGATACCGTATGTTTTTCCTGGTACTCGCTCATATCGAAACGATGCAGAGTTATTCCAAGATGTTTCGATAGCTGGCGAGCCAACTCAGTCTTTCCAACACCGGTGGGACCCACAAAGAGAAAGTTTGCAATTGGTTTATCGGGCGCTCTAAAGCCGGCTCGCGAGCGTTTGACTGCCTTCACAACGGCTTCGATGGCCTGATCCTGTCCAAAAACTTCCTGTTTGAGAGAATCTTCGAGAGTAGCAAGTTTGTCTTTTTCGGAGGAAGAAACCGTTCTCTCGGGAATCCTGGCGATTTTAGCGATTACTACTTCAATATCGTGAGGGCTGATGTCGACTGTGGCGGTATCTGTTTCATCCTTCTCCTTATCGGCACGAATGCGAGCCAGAGCACCAGCTTCATCTATGACGTCGATCGCCTTATCGGGTAATTTTCGCTCGGTTATAAATTGAGCGGCAAGCTTTACAGCTATTTCAAGGGTTTCATCGCTGTATTGCACATTGTGGTACTCTTCGTATTTTGGTCGAAGGCCCTTAAGTATCTCAACGGTCTCGGGAATTGTGGGTTCTACTATATCGATCTTCTGAAAGCGCCGAGAGAGCGCACGGTCTTTTTCGAAGATCTTGTTATACTCATCGTAGGTCGTAGATCCAATACAGCGCAGCTTTCCCGAAGTGAGAGCAGGCTTTAGCAGATTAGAAGCGTCCAGAGTACTTCCAGTAACTGCACCAGCTCCGATTATCGTGTGTATTTCATCTATAAAAAGAATGGCTTTTTCTTTCTTGAGCAGCAAATCTATGACTTTTTTGACACGTTCCTCAAAATCGCCGCGGAATTTTGTACCAGCAAGAAGCGCTCCCATGTCGAGGGACCAAATCGTATAACCTTTTAGCTTAGGAGGCACGTTACCAGCAGCGATTCGTTGCGCAAGACCTTCGGTAATAGCTGTCTTACCAACACCCGCATCGCCCACATGTATGGGATTGTTTTTTAGCCTTCGTGAGAGAACTTGTATAGTGCGCTCAATTTCTGCCTCTCGGCCAATGACGGGCTCGAGTTTTCCAGCGGCTGCAAGGGCGGTTAACTCGGTTGCAAAGCGCTCTAATGTTCCAGGTCGAAGAGTACGTTTATCTCTTGCACCTTCTTCCGCTCTGTCTTCAGCCTCCTCGTCGGAAAGAGCATCGCTCGATATATCGTCGTCGTTTATGCCATGAGAAAGTACCTCGAGGAGTTGAAGCCTTTTTATGCCGAGCTTACGCATGAGATATCCTGC
>DMNL01000046.1 GCA_003452735.1 Spirochaetaceae bacterium | reverse complement strand
GCCCGCACCTATCGTCGTAGGCGCGCCTGCCTGGGTACGGCCTGCGGTGCAAGTGCAAGAGATCTTTGGAGGAATGATGAAAGACAGAATCCGAGTCAAGCTCAGAGGCTTTGACGTGCGCCTAGTGGATGATAGCGCCAAAAGCATAATCAAAACTGTGCAAGATGCGGGCTCGAAGGTTTCCGGGCCAGTGCCGCTTCCTACGCGCATAAATAAATTTACGGTGCTGCGCTCGCCTCATGTGCACAAGAAGAGCCGTGAGCAGTTCGAGATGAGGACACATAAGCGCCTAATCGACATAATCGAGCCGACGCCGGAAGTTATGGATGCGCTCATGAAACTCGAACTTCCCTCTGGAATCGATGTCGAAATCAGGCAATAGACTTTTGTCCGTCGCGGCAAATAAGAGAATGCTGTAACGCCCGGCTTAGTGCTGGAAGCGTTCAACGCAGGAGTACCGAATGATCGGTGTCATTGGAAAGAAAATAGGGATGACCCAAGTATTCGACGAGATAGGCCAGGTTGTGCCCGTAACCGTCGTTCAGGTCGCACCTAATCTTGTAGTTGGAAAGAAGACAGCCGAAAAAGATGGCTACAATGCCATTGTGGTAGGTGTATACGAGAAGAAAAAGACTCGCGTAACCAAACCCTATGCAGGCCAATTCCCCGAGAGCATTGCGCCCACAAGAATTCTCCGAGAGTTTAGAAATTTTGAAGGAGAAGTCGAGATTGGCCAATCTATCGATGCCTCGATTCTAAGCGGGGTGAGATATGTCGATGTGATAGCTCGTTCGAAAGGCAAGGGTTTTCAGGGTGTTGTTAAACGCTGGGGATTCGAAGGCGGACGAGGATCTCATGGTTCCAAGTTCCATCGAGAACCAGGTTCGACTGGCCAGAGCACATTTCCGCATCATAGCTTCAAGAATATTAAGATGCCCGGGCATATGGGCAATGAGCGAGTTACTATGCAGAACCTGAGGGTAGTAAGAGTTGATCCAGAAAAAGGCGTGGTACTCATTCGCGGTGCTGTCCCAGGTCCACGGAATTGCGATGTTCTTATTCGCAAATCGATAAAGAAGAGCTGATGGCGGAGGACTGTATGGAAGCTAAAGTTATTTCCCTAAGTGGGAAAGAGCCCAGAACAATCGAGCTGTCCGATGCCGTCTTCGGGTTGCCTATCAATGAAGATGTCATTTGGTATGCAGTTACTAACGAGCTGGCAAATGCCCGAGTTGGTACTGCCTCGACAAGGGATCGAAGCGAAGTTCGTGGCACTAACCGTAAACCCTTCTCGCAGAAGGGTGGCGGTCGCGTTCGCCATGGCGATCTGAAGGCAAATATTTTTGTGGGGGGCGGCGTATCCTTCGGACCAAAGCCCAGAGATTACTCCTATTCGATTCCTCGCAAAGAAAAGCAGCTTTCGCTCAAGACTATTCTGAGTTTAAAAATCCAGGATGAGCTTATGACGATCATCGAGGATTTCACGGTAGAATCGGGCAAGACAAAAGACCTCATCAAAGTGCTATCAAATGTAGTCGATATCAAGAATCCCGAGAGGACGGTCCTCATTCTAAAGGATGACGATCCAATGATAAAACGCGCCGCAAGGAACATTCCCTGGTTGACATATCTTACATACAACCGATTGAGGGCTCATGATCTATTCTATGCACGAAGGGTCATAATGATGGAAGGAGCTTCCGCAAAGCTCAACGAGTTTTACGCGAAAGCTGCTAAGGAGAGCTGATTATGGAATACGATGCAGTTCTTATTGAGCCGGTGCTCTCCGAAAAGAGCAACATAGTGCGCGAAACTGGTCAGTATATCTTTAAGGTCGATAAGCGAGCCACAAAGCCCATGATAATGGATGCCGTTGCAAAGACATTCAATGTGCATCCGGTGAGCTGCAAGATCATCAATGTAACCTCGAAGCCAAAGCGGCTACGCGGCAGACCAGGGCAGACGGCAGAATGGAAAAAGGCGATTGTCAGACTCAAGAAGGGTGAGACGATCAGAGTGTTCGAAGGCGCATGAGAAGAATATAAGGATAGAATATGGCGATCAGAACATTTAGACCTGTCACGCCTGGACTTCGACACCGTGTGCAGGTAATAAACACAGAGATCTCGAGCAACAAAAGCAAGCCAGCCAAATCCCTCACAAAAGGAAAGAGCAGCACGGGTGGCAGAGCATCAAATGGCCGCATTTCCGTCAGGCATCATGGAGGCGGTCATAAGCGCAAGTATCGAAGTATCGATTTCAAGCGCGATAAATTTGGCGTTCCTGGCAAGGTGCAGAGTATAGAATACGACCCGAATCGAAGTGCGAATATCGCGCTAATTGCTTATGTAGACGGCGAGAAGCGCTATATTCTCAGCCCCAAGGGTCTTCGGGTTGGACAGACTGTGTTGTCGGGTCCAGAAGCCGCGCCCGAGGTCGGCAACGCGTTGCCCCTCGAAAAGATTCCCGTCGGCTTCACGGTGCACAATGTCGAGCTCACCCTCGGGCGCGGCGGCCAACTCGCGCGCTCCGCAGGCGTCAGCGCGCTCATAGCTGCCCAGGAAGGCGATTATGTTGTGCTCAAGCTGCCTTCTGGCGAGCAGCGGATGGTATTCAAGAAATGCATTGCGACCGTAGGACAGGTTGGCAATGACGAGCATATGAACGAGCGGAT
Organism: Spirochaetaceae bacterium; assembly: GCA_003452735.1. Lineage (GTDB taxonomy): Bacteria > Spirochaetota > Spirochaetia > Treponematales > Rectinemataceae > Rectinema. The sequence continues at coordinate 5,310 of DMNL01000046.1, read as the reverse complement.
AGGAAAAGCAGGGCGTACTCGCTGGCTTGGCATAAGGCCTACGGTGCGCGGTACGGTTATGAACCCTGTAGATCATCCGCATGGTGGTGGAGAAGGGAAAGGCAAAGGATATAAGCAGCCTGTTTCTCCATGGGGTCAGCCGGCGAAGGGCTATAAGACCCGCGATGCGCATAAGCCTTCGAGCCGCTTTATTGTTAAGCGGCGCAAGTGAGATAGAGGAGTAAACTCGTGTCCAGGTCGGTAAAGAAAGGGCCCTTCATCGAGAAGAGCCTGTACAAAAAGGTAATCGAGATGAACAGGGCGGGAGAGAAAAAGTTGATAAAGACATACTCCCGCACATCGACGATCATTCCCGAAATGGTCGGTCAGACGATTTCAGTCTATAACGGCAAAACTTGGGTTCCGGTCTATGTGACCGAAAACCTTGTAGGCCATAAGCTTGGCGAATTTGCCGTGACCCGCATATTCCGTGGTCACGCAGGCAGCGACAAGAAAGCCGAGAAGAAATAGGGGTGCGAAAATGGCGAATAATGAAACTGGCTATAAAGCCTCGGCGAAATGGCTGATCGCCTCGCCGTTCAAGGTGCGCCCGGTCGCGGATCTTGTTCGAGCAAAGCCTTATCCAGAGGCAATTGCCATATTGGATAATATGCCGAACAAGGGAGCCGAATTGATTCGCAAGGTAATTGCTTCTGCGGCCGCTAACGCGCTCAACAAGAACCGCAAGCTGGGAGAAGACATGCTCTATATCAAAGAACTGAGGGTGGATGAAGGCCCCCGGCTCAAGAGAGTTTGGTTCCGTGCACGCGGAAGAGCGGATATGCAGCTAAGGCGCATGTGCCACATCTCATGCATAGTCGACGAGATCGGCAAGAAGACGGAGGCGTAAAGTGGGTCAAAAAGTCAATCCAATTGGATTAAGGATTGGTATCAATAAAGAATGGAGCTCGCACTGGTATGTAGAACCGCGCGAGTATGCGAAGACCCTTCATGAAGACCTCGCTATCCGTCGTCGGCTTCTCGAACTGGAGGAGACCAAGGGTGCGGATATATCTGAAATTGAAATCATCCGGCATCCGCAGCGTATCACCTTAGTGATCCATAGCGCTCGTCCAGGTGTTCTAATTGGAACCAAAGGGGCGAATATCGACAAGATAGGAGCCCAGATCCAGAAGGTCACACAGAAGAAACTGCAGATCAAGATAAAAGAGATCAAGAAAGTAGATACCAATGCTCAACTTGTGGCTCAAAATATCGCGCGTCAGTTGGAGAACAGACAATCATTCCGGCGTGCTATGAAATCCGCAATCCAGAATGCATTAAAGGGTGGTGCACAGGGCTGCAAGGTAAGGCTATCGGGTCGTCTGGGCGGTTCTGACATGTCCCGTACCGAAGAGCTGAAGGATGGGCGAATTCCTCTGCATACACTCCGTGCGGATATCGATTACGGTTTTGCCGAAGCGAATACTACTTTTGGTAAGATCGGCGTAAAGGTTTGGATATATCAGGGCATGGTATATTCTCAGGATAAAAACGAAGATGCCGGTCAGCTTGCTAGGAAAGCGCGCAGAGAGTCTTTGGGAGAGCCTCGTGGAGAGCGCAGAGAAAGCGGTCAAGATAGGCAAGGACGACGCGAGCGTGTTGAGCGAGCTGAACTTGGCGAACAATCCGATCGAAATGAACGCCGAACTGCTCCGAGACCTGAAGCGAGCCGAGCAGAAGGTGAGGCAAGGAGCTAAACTATGCTGTTACCTAAGAGAGTAAAATATAGAAAGCAACAGCGCGGCAGGATTCGCGGCGAAGCTCATTCGGGCAATACCATTGTGTTTGGCGATTATGGCCTTGTGAGCCTCGAGCCGCATTGGATAACGAATCGCCAGATCGAAGCAGCGCGAATAGCGCTAAACCGCTATATCAAGCGTGGCGGAAAGATGTGGATTCGGATTTTCCCAGATAAGCCATATTCTAAAAAACCCGCGGAAACTCGCATGGGTCGTGGAAAACCAGGTCCTGAATATTGGGTTGCGGTAGTAAAGCCAGGCACGGTGCTTTTTGAGCTATCGGGCGTTGAACCAAAGGTAGCCGAAGAAGCTATGCGCCTTGCTGGTTCTAAGCTCCCTGTCAAGACAAAGTTTGCGATCCGCAGCGAGATGGAGTGATCACCATGAAAAACTCATTCAAGGACCTAAGACTGGAAGAATTGCTCATCAAGCGCGATGAGCTTCGAAAGAAATACTTTGACCTGCGTTTCCAAATGGTGGTCGGCCACGTAGAGAATCCGGTAGAGAAGAGAAATCTTCGCCGCCAGATTGCGCGTATAGAAACTAGAATTGCCGAAGCCCAGCGCAGCAGTGCCGCGAAGAAGGCATAATTCTTCAGGAGAAAGAACGTGGATGCGAATATCCAAAAGATGACCGAGGGCAAGCTTGTTCTTCAAGGCGTCGTAGTTTCGGACAAGAATGATAAGACTATTGTTGTAGAAATTATTATGCGCAAGCTACACCCTCTCTACAGAAAATATGTCAATAGGACGAAGCGCGTAAAAGCCCACGATGAGCACAACGAAGCGCATGTCGGCGATACCGTTTCAGTGGTCGAATGCAGGCCAATGTCGCGAGAAAAGCGATGGAAGCTTGTTCAAATCGTCGAGCGGGCAAAATAACGAGCGGGAGTAGGCTATGATTCAGGTAGAAAGCATGCTGAATGTCGCCGACAATTCAGGTGCTAAGACTGTCCAGTGTATCAAGGTGCTAGGTGGTACACGGCGTAGGTATGCGAGCGTCGGCGATATCATCGTAGTTGCAGTAAAGACAGCCCTGCCCAACTCGGCGGTCAAGAAAGGATCGATAGAAAAAGCCGTTGTCGTGCGTACACATAAAGAGTACAGGCGGCCAGATGGCACATACATCAGGTTCGATGACAATGCTTGCGTTCTAATCGATGCTAACAGAAACCCGAAAGGCAAGCGCATTTTCGGACCGGTTGCTAGGGAACTAAGAGAGAAAGATTATATGAAGATCATCTCTCTCGCTCCTGAGGTCCTATGAGGAGTCTGAATATGCCTAATGCGAAGTATAAACTTCGAAAAGAAGACCTTGTTCAGGTAATAGCTGGCAAGGAGCGGGGGAAACAGGGGAAGGTCCTCAAGATCGATCGTGAAAATGGTCGCGTCATCGTGTCTGGTCTCAATATGGTAAAGAAAGCCATGAAAAAGAAATCCCAGACGGATCGTGGCGGCATAGTAGCCGTCGAGGCACCGATTCATATATCGAATGTGATGATCGTATGCAAGAAGTGCAATAAACCCGTTCGTGCCGGCTACAAGATCATCGATGGCAAAAAAAAGAGGGTTTGTAGAAAATGCGGGGAGGTGCTTTGATGGCAGCTCAGACTACACATACAGCACAAAAGGCTGCGACAGTACATACGGCGCAAAAGACTGAAACAGCACAGTCAGCGCAAGCTAAGGCCTATGTTCCCCGGCTCAAGAAGCTCTATCGCGAAAAGGTGATATCAGAGCTCTTCGATGAGCTTGGTTACAGCTCAACAATGCAAGTGCCTCGTCTCGAAAAGATCGTAGTATCGATGGGTGTCGGCGAGGCGCGCGATAATAAGAAGCTTCTCGACGCGGCAATAAACGACTTAGAGACTATTGTTGGTCAGCACGCTGTCAAGACAAAAGCTAAGAAATCCATCGCGAACTTCAAGATTCGAAAGGGTCAGGAGATAGGAGCACGAGTAACATTGAGAGGCAACCAGATGTGGGAGTTTCTCGACAGGTTAATGAATGTTGCGCTTCCTCGTGTTAAGGATTTTCGTGGTGTAAATCCGAATGGATTCGATGGCCATGGAAATTACACCCTTGGTCTGACCGAGCAGATTATTTTTCCGGAAATCGATTTCGACAAAATCGAAAAGGTTATGGGGCTCAGCGTCTCGATTGTGACAACAGCCGAGACAGACATGGAGGCAAAAAGCCTTCTTGCCAAGTTGGGCATGCCCTTCAGAAAATAAGGAAGGCATACATGGCTCGAAAAGCAATGTTTTTAAAGGCGATGAAGACGCCGAAATACTCCACTCGTCTGGTTCGCAGATGCAAAATCTGCGGAAGGTCTCGCGGGTATATGAGAAAATTCGATATGTGCCGCATTTGCTTCCGGAAGCTTGCTTCCGAAGGCAAAATACCAGGCGTCACAAAATCGAGCTGGTAGGAGGGTGCAATGAGTGTATCTGATCCCATTGCGGACATGCTGACCAAGATCCGAAACGCAAACGAGGCTCGGCATGAGAAAGTCGACATCCCGACTTCCAAGCTCAAGCTTGAGATCGTGAAGATTCTCAAGACCGAGGGCTATATCAAGAATTTCAAGAAGATCCAGAATGAGGGGCAGAATTTTATAAGGATTTTTCTCAAGTACGACGAGAAAAACGACCCCATAATCCATGGATTGAGCAAGGTCTCCAAGCCGGGAAGGCGCGTCTATTCCGGATATCGCGATATGCCACGCATTCTCAATGGCTATGGTATTGCCATCGTCTCGACTTCCGATGGTATCATTACCGGTAGAAAGGCCGTGGAAAAGCAGGTAGGCGGCGAGCTTATCTGTACGGTCTGGTAAGGCGAGGTAGCGTATGTCGAGAATTGGAATGCGACCTGTGGCAATTCCCAAAGGCGTAAAGGTGACTATAGAGCCGACGGTTTTCCATGTCGAAGGGCCGAAAGGCAAGCTTTCTCAGGAATACTGCTCCGACATAAAGATAGACATAAAAGATGGATTTGCAATAGTGGAGCGCAAAGATGATTCCAAGCAGTCCAAGGCCTATCATGGTCTTTATCGCAGCTTGCTGGACAACATGATAACTGGAGTAAGCCAAGGCTTTAAGCGATCTCTAGTGATATCGGGCGTAGGGTATCGAGCAGAGGTACAAGGCAACTTCCTTGTGCTCAGTATCGGATTTACGAACGATGTAATTGTGGTGATTCCCGAAGGCCTCAAAGTCTCTGTCGATCAGAATGGACAGAGAATAATAATCGAGGGCATAGATTATGCCAAGATTGGCAAGTTTGCAAGCGAAGTGCGATCGCTACGAAAGCCCGAGCCCTATAAGGGCAAAGGAATTCGCTATGAAGAAGAGCGAATTCGCAGAAAAGTCGGCAAGACAGGCGTGAAGTGAGGCATATAGGATGAGCATAAGAGAACTAACAGATAAAAGGCGCAAGCGCGAAAAGCGCAGGTCACATATTCGAAAGGACATTTCGGGTACTCCCGATATGCCTAGAATGACAGTGTATCGTTCGAATTTACACCT
>DMNL01000121.1:15564-20375 GCA_003452735.1 Spirochaetaceae bacterium | reverse complement strand
GGCCAGCCTTTTTTATTCTCTATAAATGTTTTAATAGATGTTTTATATGAAAGGATAGGTTATATTGCTTTATGGCTAAATCGAGGCTGCACAGATTTTACAATAAGTTCATCTCCTCTCTCAGTTTTTCAGCTGAGCTGCGCAAGATGCGCCGTGAACTCAACGCAAAGATCGATCAGCCCGAAATTATAACTTCGCCTCCACCCTTTCATCCTCAAGCAGCTAATCGCTGGTTTAAGCGCCGGAGAATTTCCATAGCGGAATCTTACTTGATGGTAGTTAGAGACCTCGATTCTCGCAACTCGGCCAGACGCTTGACCGCCCTTAAAAATCTTGCAGATGTCGCTTTTCGTTCCTCAAATATAGACTATCCTTTGAATACAGCAAGGGTCCAGTCTGCCCTTGTAAAAGAAGTTGTCAAGCACCGCTCGAATAAACGCCGCCAGCTAGAATTGCTCTATGATTTTTCGATGTCCACACAAGGGCAACACCAGGTAATCCGCAAACTCTGCGACGAGCTCAATATAATAGAGCTGCCCGAAAATGGCATGAAAATCGGAGAGCTTGGGTATGCCTGGGATGACCATGTTCACGATGTAGCGACCTCTGGAAGAAAGAATCCTACTCAACTAGTTCTAGATGCCTTCATCAAGGGTATATCTTCGCTGACCGTTGCTTACGGCCTCGTTTCCGATATCGATTTGATGGAGGAAGTGCTGGAAGCAGGTAACATACTTGGTCTCAAGGTAAATATAGGACTCGAGTTCAGCGTTCTAGTGGAAGGAGCTCGTTACCATTTCATGGCGGAGCTGCCTCATTTTTCATCAAAGGAAGAATTGCGTGCTTTTTTCTCGGATCATGCGCTGGACATGGAAAACTTTTTTCAGGGACTCGAAATCAATAGAGAAAGTAGACTCGATGCGGTACGTCGTCTTCTTGAGAGTTTCAACCAAAATACCCTGCCAAAAATAAACAAAGACTTCGAGGATAAACCAGAATATTGCCTCGCCCCGCTTTCCCTGGAAGTGTTGCTTGCAACTATTCCCAATGTAAATATTACGCCTCTTCATCTTGCCGAATTCATGTATGTGCGCTATAGGCCAATTCTCCAGAAGAGAGTGTGGTACTACAAAGCACTCCGCGAAAAGGCAAGGTACATGGCGGAGAATACTTCTAGCCTGAAGTATGGACAATCTGGCGAAGAGCTAAGAGAAGAGCTAAGAAGGGAAGAGATCGAAGCCAAATATTCCGAGCTCAAGAAGGAGTTGAACCAACTTTCTCCAGACACGGTTCTTTCGACCTATTTCGACACCCCGCATATAATTTCCTATCAATCAGCTTTTGACGATCTTGAATCCATAAGCCAAATGCTTAAAAAGGCAGGATGCTCCATCAAATTCGTCCAGCCGCTCGAGCATGGGCTCGATTTAGCTAAGCAAGCCTTGATTAAACGAGGTCGATGCATAGATGCCGTGGAAATCTATAACATCCAGGATTGCATAGGAAGAAATCCCGAAGAAATAGAAGACTTTGCGCGTTTTGTCAACGAACTCAATAAAAGCGCAGCTGCTGAAGGTCGGAATTTACTTAAGCCGATCTGCGGAAGCGATGCTACAGGGAGAAATCCGAAGATTCCGGGCATGGGATTCATATTCGAGGATCAAATCATCGGCAATCTGCGCAAGCGATACATAAAACGACATATGCGTCTCCCATCTCTCATCTCTGCAATGATACGATCCAGCGAATCTCCTGTGGACGAGGCAATTCTCAAAGATTCTGCGGTTCCTCGTATCGTCTGCATGGGTAAGATTTCTGGCAGCTGGAATCGCGCAACAACAGGCGATGAAGAGAGAATTGGTCTGCTGCGTGCATGGCGGTATTTCAATCCGACATTCAAGAACGTTATACGCGCTATAACTGGATTTACCGTTGCTACAGCCTATATAGGCCCTGCTTATGCTCTGCTTTGGCTTGGCATAACAGGGTTTCGAAACAGTATTGCCGACCTAATTTCCTATAGAGGCCCTAAACTTAGCCAGTGGAAACTTAAAAGCATCAATTTCGACAATGTTGGGCAATCGCTTTTCTGGACTGGTTTTTCGGTACCTCTTATGGGATATGCAAAAGCTGCTTTCGATGCATTGTGGCCTTTAGCGCCCGAAACATTCTTATTCAATCTTGTCAAATTCTTTGTTATTTCGATTGTAAACGGATTCTACCTTGCAGCACACAACACCTTGCGGGGCTTTGATAAGAGTGTCGTTAGAGCCAACCTATTCCGAAGTATTCTAGCCTGGCCTCTAGCCACGGTATTTGCGCCTATAGGGAACTCTCTCTCGATTCCAAGCATTGTTCAGACCAAGATATGGTCAGATTTTGTCGCTGGTTTTATAGAAGGCGGAAATAAATATCGCAAGGTGCTTCGACAGCGCCAAAAGACCTTGGAAGAGCTGATTCCTAATATCATCAATACTAGCGGCAATACTCAGTACATTGCCATGATGGATATCCTTTACCTTTTCTCTCAGGAGCCCCGCACCAGGACAACGATAAAGGCGGTTTTGAGTCCTTATGCATTCTTTACTCGTAAGCTCAAAGAAAATTCCTCGTTGCGCTTGAATATGCTTTTGGAATTGAATGAGGTAATGAGCAAGGAAAATTTATGGACAGACCTTGTCGATTACATAGTGACAAATTACGAAGAGGAGATGGCAGATGAACTGGTAGAGCTTGTGGTCGATGGCTTACCTGAGCTTTTAAAAGATCTAAGCAGCCTTATAGAAAAGTATGGGAAAGATCCAGGTCTTCTTGCAAAACTCGCTACAAAAGCGAGCGGCACAATTAGACGATCAGGGCAGCCGAAATAGGATCTCTATAGACTAGAAGAGCCTATAAAAGGTCACCGTAGCATGCACTACATGCTACGGTGATGAGCATCCCAAATTCAGAAGGGTAGTTCTATATCGAGTTTGCAGCGCTCCTTAACTTCTTTGAAAGCCTTCTTAAGGGGCGGATTGAAGGGTACACCTTTGTCTTTTCTGTAGAGCCAGGTTTCATGTTCTTTTTCGCCGGGCGTCCAAATACGCTGAGCTCCTGGGGCTTTCCTCGATGCCCTGAGTTGGCGGCTTACTTCTCCGACATGATGTTTGAAGTCCTCTAGGTCGCAGAAGGCGCTTATATTGATGGCAATGAAGCTGTGCCCTAGCTCGATTGGCTTGGGTTTGCCATTAGAGTCCACGCCCAGAAGAGCCTTCATGAAGTTGGTTTGGGAGAGAGCGCTCGAAAGCAGTTCTACTACCATGGCATAACCATAGCCTTTGTAGCCACCGAAATCCTCGCCTAGGCCTCCAAGAGGAGTAAGAGCAGCCTTGTCTTGGCCGAGGTCTATCAGGACCTGGTGAGTATCATGTCGATATTTTCCATCCTGTCCTATTACCCATCCATCGGGAAGGTCCTTGCCAAGCCTGTCGTAGAGCTCGATCTTTCCTCGCTGGGTAACTGAGGTCGCGCAGTCCAACATAAAAGGAAAGTCCTCGTCCGAGGGCATGCCCCATGTCATGGGATTTGTGCCGAGCATCGGTTCGACTCCCCAAGTGGGAGCTATAGAAGGTCGTGCATTGGTGGTGGTCATGCCGATCATGCCATGCTCTACGGCTATACGCGCATAGTAAAAAGCGGCGCCATAATGTGTCGAATTTCGGCATACCGTCATGCCTATGCCAAATTTCTCTGCTTTTTCTACGGCTAATTCCATGGACCTTTTTGCGATATAGAGACCCATGCCGTTATGGCCATCGATCACTGCTGTTGTCGGAGTCTCCTTGATAACATCGAAGGTCGTATTTGGATTGAGAATTCCAGCCCAAATACGATCTAGATAAATTGGTTTATACCTGCCCACGCCATGAGAATCGACGCCGCGCTTATCAGCGGAAATCAAGACATCGGAGCATACAGCCGCGACATCAGGAGCCACACCGACGGCCTCGAATCCAGCCCTCATAAAAGCATCTACTTCGTCGAATTTCCACCATGTTAATTCATTGTCCATTACTCTTTCTCCTTGTGAATAGATTAGGGGCTCAAGCTCCTGTAGAACAAGATCCTACCAATGATATACATCATAAATCTAAAGGCGCGATATTGACAATCAGTATTAGAAAAACATCGCATAAAAATAGAAATGAGAAAACGGAAGCAGAAAATCGAAAAAGATTGTTCGTTCCAATTTCCATTATTGGTGATACAATTCTATCGCTGCATAAGATATATGAGCAAAGGATAAAAAGGAGGTCAGCATAATGAGTGCTCATCCATATACTATAACGCTAGATTTTGATGATCTTCCGCCAGAGCCTATTTTCGAGCCTGGAATCAGGCGAGCTCCAAAGCGCGACTCGGAGTTGACACCTGGTCAGGAGAGGATCGCGCTAAAAAACGCCTTGCGCTATATTCCTCCCCGCTGGCATGAAAAACTCGCGCCAGAATTCCTGGCCGAGCTCAGGCAACGAGGTCGCATATATGGGTATCGCTTTCGGCCCCATGGCAAGATATGCGGCCTTCCTATCGATAGCTATTTGGGTAGGTGCATTGAAGGTCGGGCGCTTCGCGTAATGATCGACAACAATCTAGACTTCGAAGTTGCGCTCTACCCATACGAGCTTGTCACCTATGGAGAGACTGGGCAGGTATGCCAAAACTGGATGCAGTATCGCCTTATTTGTAAGTATCTCGAAGTGCTCGACGAGAATAGTACGCTAGTAGTGGAATCGGGACATCCAGTGGGCATTTTTGCGAGCCATCCTTTT
>DMNL01000121.1:0-15422 GCA_003452735.1 Spirochaetaceae bacterium | reverse complement strand
CACCGCGTGCCATCATTACCAATGGGCTCATGGTTGGCATGTATGACAATCTAAAAGATTTCAATATCGCTGCAGCAATGGGTGTTGCAAACTATGGCCAAATGACCGCGGGCGGTTGGATGTACATTGGACCCCAAGGCATTGTGCATGGCACTTATAACACAATTCTCAACGCGGGCAGGCTCAAACTAGGCATCCCGCAAGATAAGGACCTTGCTGGCAGACTCTTTGTGTCTTCAGGTCTCGGCGGTATGTCTGGAGCCCAGGGCAAGGCAGCAATGATAGCTCAAGCTGTCTCTATCATTGCGGAAGTGGATCACTCGCGAATTGAAACAAGACTTAAGCAGGGCTGGGTTTCTTGCGAAATGGAGTCATGCGAAGAAGCTGTCCGTCTTGCGCATGTTGCTCAAGAAAAGGGAGAGCCTATTGCTGTCGCATATCATGGCAACATTGTCGATCTCCTCGAATATATCGATACCCATGATATTCATGTGGATCTACTCTCCGATCAGACTAGCTGCCACGTTCCCTATGATGGCGGCTATTGCCCGGTCGGCATAACTTTCGAAGAGCGTACAAGGCTTCTAGCCGAGGATAGGCATTATTTCAGAGCTTTGGTCGATGCTTCTTTGCGGCGGCATTTCGAGGTGATAATGCACCTTGTCAAAAAGGGCACATATTTTTTCGATTACGGAAATTCATTCCTCAAGGCTGTGTTCGATGCGGGTGTAAAGGAGATCTCCAGAAATGGCATCGATGAAAAAGATGGTTTCATTTTGCCAAGCTATGTCGAAGATATCATGGGCCCTGAGCTTTTTGACTATGGCTATGGGCCTTTCCGTTGGGTCTGCTTATCTGGCAAAAAAGAAGACCTGCATAAAACAGACCTTGCGGCAATGGAGTGCATCGATCCAGATCGTCGCGGCCAAGACCGCGACAACTATATCTGGATACGCGATGCGGAGAAAAACAAGCTTGTGGTGGGAACACAGGCACGCATTCTCTTCCAAGATGCCTTTGGTCGCATGAATATAGCGCTAAAGTTCAACGAAATGGTGCGCAATGGAGAAATTGGCCCAGTAATGATAGGCCGCGACCATCATGACACTGGTGGTGCAGACAGTCCATTCCGCGAGACGAGCAATATCAAGGATGGCTCGAATGTTATGGCAGATATGGCAACACAGTGTTTTGCAGGCAATGCTGCAAGGGGTATGAGCCTTGTCACGCTGCACAATGGCGGAGGTGTCGGCATTGGCAAAGCTATAAATGGTGGCTTTGGCCTCGTGCTAGATGGCTCGGATAAGGTCGACCAGGTAATCCGCATGGCCCTACCATGGGATGCGATGGGTGGCGTTGCGCGGCGCTCATGGGCGCGCAATCCTCATGCCATGGAGGTCGCCGATCAGTTCAATTGCGAGTATGGTGAATATGGCACTATTACCATGCCTAATCTTGTGGATGAGGAACTTTTGGAACGCTTGCTTGGAGTCTATTAGTAAGTCGGTCTATCTCATGCCGTATATCTTCCATCTCATGATAGACAGCCTTTATGGCAGCGTTTTCTTCTATGCGACCATAGACAGCGAGTTGTTCGTTCTCATTCCGGAAAGTTGTCTTTCTGAAAGGATTCGTCCAATCCTTTGCCCGAGTAGCATAGACGCGCTGGGCTATAGTGCATGAAAGTTCCTTGGCTTCTTCGAGGCTTGAAATAAGCTGAGAGAGAGTAGGTTTTGGCCATCGCTCTTCTAAATCCGATGCATCTAAATTCGATGCCTCTAAATCCGATGCATCTCTTCTAGCAATAGCGACATTAACCGCACTTGCCTTTTCGGGATCAAGGCTCAAGTATCCAAGAATAGCCCAAGCAAAAACTCGAGCATCTTTTTCATACTCTAAGGAGAGTCTTTGGTACTCGCAGTGAAGCTCGTCCCAGCTCTGGATGCTACCTGTTTCGATGCGCTCGATCAGATCTTCGAGCTTGGAATGCTGGACAAGAAAACCTCCCATGTTATCCCATTCAATTTCCGGAGGCTCTTGGAGTTCAGCTTTATGTTGGCAATTCTTCCGTTCCCCGAGTTCCTTGCTTTCCAGCCCGATGCATAGCGATATCCTCTCAAATATTTCATCTGGTTCAGCAAAATCATCTATCTTGTCTAGTTCCGTTAAAAGGGTAGGCAGGAGCGTCGTAACCGAAAACCAGAGCAATATTTCTCTATAGGAGGCTCTTGCTCTGCAAGGCTTAAGAACGATTTGTTGCCTTGCGGAATTTTCAAAGCCTTTTACATATACTTCAAAAGGAAGAGGATCATTTTGTCCAGCAAGGATGAGAGCGCCTAGCTTGCGAATGCCAGTATTATTTGGGTTATGAATATCAAGATTCTCCAGATAAGGCCTTTGTGCGGACTCATTGCTCCTTTTTTTGGTGTTTTCAGCTTCGATTTTTTGGCTTATGTGTAATCCGAGTTCGTTTACAAGATCCAAAATTTTGTTGCCAAATAATCTTCGATTATCCTCATTATTGGCGAGCCATTCTATGGCTGCTTTTCCGGTAGCGTATTCAAGAATAGCAAGGCTTGCAAGAATCTCTGTCATCGTGTCTGGGGCAAATGGAGAATATATGAACTGGATGCGCTTATCGATTCTCTTATCGCGCTCTTTGAATTTCTTTTCATTTCTCATTAGTGCGTATGTGTTAGAATGCCACCACCAAGCTGGAGCCAACATGAGCCTGCCATTGGTTTCGTCGTTGTCTACAAGGCAGAAGGGGAAACGAATATCGAGTTCATGCTTGTAGTCACTTTTTGAAAGAAGGCAGAATGAAGCGAAACGCGATGAATGTTTCACTGAGGTGCAGAGGCCAGGCCAAAAACCTCGCCCTGCTTCTATTTCCCCATCCGGAGCCCGCGAATTGTGATTCGATCCAATTGTGGCACCGGCGGCGAGGTTGGATTGACCTTTTATGAGACTTGCGATCAAGAAGCTTGTGTTATGGTGCTGCTCGTGGGCTGGAAAAATCAGGTTATTTAGAATCTCGCAGCAGGATACGGTGCTATTTTCACCAAGGACAGAGTGAATTAGTCTGGCTCCATATTTCAAGGCTGAATTATCGCACATGACAAATCGCACTGCCTTGCAGCCGTAAAAGACACGGCAGCCATAGCCCAAAATGCCATTTACAAGCTCTACACCTTCACCAATCTGCGTAGGTGCTTCGGTTTTGGAATTAATTGTGAGATTTTTCAGCTTGTTCGAGCCTTTTATATAAGCGCTTTCTCCAATGCATACGTCTTTGATTATGCGATTGTGCTTGAGTACGCTGTCGCGACCTATGATTCCGTATCGGCCGAGTCTGCGATCGAATTTTGTGTTGGTCATCTCAGCAAAGCGCTCCATAAGGGCATCTCTGTCGCGAAATTTAGCCCAAAGCCAGGCATCCGCAGGAAGCATGCCATTGAATGGATAAATCCAGCGGCCGCCGTTCTCATTCATAACATCGAGCGTTATGCGAACCGACTCCTCTTCGCTCTCCATGACAATACCATTTCCGAACTTTGCATGATTGGAGACCTGCAATTCCGCATTGTTGATGAGAATACAGTGATCGTCGATGATGTAGTGAGAAAGATAAGCACAATCCGAAATGGCACAGTTATCTCCGATGTCGCAGGCTATGACCAGCGAATTGTAAATTCCGGTTGTGGTAGAGAAATCATGGTGCTCCAAAGTAGCGGGTTCAAGGCGGGATATGCGTACAAGTCCGAAGAATATGTTGTTTCTCAAAAGCTCAGGATGGAACGGATCTCGCACAAGAAACAAAGACCAATCCCTGCAGGTGTTATTGTTTCTCACAAGAACTTCTAATTCGCTTGCTGAAAGCGGCCTGAAAGATAAAGGCTCCTTGCCTAGGCTTCTAAGTTGTTCATCGCGTAGATAGTATTCATTTTCGCCAGGGCGAAGATATCGAGATGGAACAAATCCTTCTCCCACTCTTGTGTTTTCGAGAATCTTAATATCGTTTGCCATGCTACAAGTATGAAATACTCTTTGTTTCCATGCAACTGGATGAATGGGGTATTAAGCGACAGATTAGATCTTCTCCTATCCCCCTTGACCATTTCATGCCTTTTCGTCATGGTATTGCCATGGATTTTGTCGATTCCGCCAGAGTGGACACTCTCGTAACCGGATCCGAGAAAAAAGTTTTTGAGCTTTTCGAATCTATGGTAAAGTCCACAGGCCAAGAACGAAAGAAATCCGCACTCGCTCTAGCCAATCTTTTAGGAAACCCCGGAGAATTCAGTTTCTATATTGACTGCACGGAAGATCAGCGCTTAATTCGAGTCTTTCATCTTTTGCGTGTATTCCGAGAAAACATGACACTCTTAATAAATAAGACCTGGGCCGATGGAAGCCAGAATACCACTCAAGAAGAACTGCTTGGAGATCTTGCCCGATTCATCGAAGAATATAGGGATTTTCGTATTGTCTCGGCTTTTCGTACCTTCGTAGGAATTGCGCGTCAAATCCCATCTCTGCTGTTTGGATCTCTTGGAAAGGCGAATGATTTTCTAGAATATGCATTCCGTATCGATCCAAAATTTGGTCTTTTCTTCTGGTACATTGGCGAAATCGAGCTTCAGTTGAGGAATATCGAAAACATACCAGAGCACAGGGAACTTTTCGATCTTGAGGTCTTAATTGGAGCCTTTGTGCTTTCCTGTTTCTAGTTTTATTCTTTACAATATAGAGTCCGGAATACATTCCATAATAAGGTCTTCAGATAAGAAAGGCTTGTCTCAAAGTCTTCGAGGCCTACGGGCTTTTCTCCTTGTTTACAAGCATATCTTATTGGAAGAAGACAATACCCCGAAACTAGATTCTTAAGTCTAAATTCACTCAGCAGCACCAATCCGCAGGATGGATCGAAAAGGAGGATTCCTGCCGATTCTGTATCGGCTTCAGTATCTGATTCAACATCGGTTTCGGCCTCCAATTTTGAATCGGATTTAATATCGATAATGATGACAAAGTGAGAAAACTGGCCACGGACATGAAGGATCAGAGGAGCATTTATAGATTTTACGAGCTCATGCAAAGCTTCAGGCGAAAACTTAAACACCATTGAATCGATTCCATGATCAGCAATAATGGCCTTGATATCGGCCAGCGAAATTGGCGGTATTTTCCCATAGTTTCGGGATAGAGTTTTATCATTTTCGAATGCTGGCATACATGGATTTTTGTGTTTTTCTCTCTCTAAATCTTCCAAGCCTGCCAAGAAAACACTAGTCCGCATAATGTTGATCAAGGCCGCTGCAACCGCATAGCCGCAGCTCGATTCGCTCGTTTGAAGCGGAAGCATGGCAGTGACTAAACTCATTGCCATAGCAGGAATCTGTGAAATTTGCCAGAAAAGCATATCGTGCCTCCTCCAAGAGAAGACGTGAACAGAAAGCTCGGCTGCTTCAACTTTTGAGGCAAATGTTATTTTGTTGGGATTATTGCCAATTAATCTCGTTTAGGCTCGAAATGGCTGAATTCCATGCTAAAGGAAGCTCGACCCTGGCTCACGGATCTGAGGCTTGTAGTAAAGCCAAACATAGTGGCGAGTGGAGCCTCGGCATGTATTATCTCGGCTACTATCTTTGTCTCTGTGCCATGGATAAGTCCGCCGCGCTGAGAAACAAGGCTCATAACCTCTCCGACGAATTCCTTTGGAGTCAGAATATCGACTTTCATAATGGGTTCGAGCAAAATGGGATTTGCTGCTCTACATGCGGCATCATAGGCCATATTGGCGCAGGCCTCGAAGGCAAAGGCAGTGGAGCTAAGCTCGTTATATTCGATATCGATGAGTGAAACACTTATGTCTACGGCTGGATATCCATACTGAATGCCCGAAGAAAAGGCAGACATTATGCCTCGTTCTATAGCTTCGAAAATTTCCTGAGGCACATCTGGGGCGCGAACAAGTTTTTTATACTGATTGCCGGTTCCTCTTGGGAGCGGTTCCACTTCTATCGTTAGGCCTGCAGTATTCTCTTTTCCAGCAATAATCTTGTGGAATTTTTCGCTATGGCGATATTTAGTCGAAATCGATTCTCTGTAGGTGACCTGTGGATTGCCGATCTTGGCTTGGACCTTGAATTCTCGGATAACGCGCGTGACAAGCACATCGAGATGTAATTCTCCCATTCCTCTAATAATGATCTGACCGGTCTCTTCATCCTCATGGACTGCGAAAGTTGGATCCTCGCGAGCTAAAATATCGAGCGCTTCTTTTAGTTTGTCTCGGTCGGAAAGCGTTCTAGGTTCGATTGCTACCGAGATAACAGGTTCTGGAAAGTGCATCTTTTCGAGAAGTACGGGATAACCTTCGGTGCCGAGAGTGTCGCCGGTCTGTGCCAATTTGAGCCCTACAAATACTGCAATATCGCCTGCGCTAACCGATTCGATAGGCTCGCTTTTGTTAGCGTGCATGCGTAAAAGCCTAGTTATACGCTCGCGCTTTTTTTTTGAGTTGTTATATACAACTGAGGAGCTGTGCAGCGTCCCAGAATACATGCGCACATAGCAGAGGGCGCCGGCTTCGCGGTCATATTGAACCTTGAATACAAGTCCAAGAGGATATCCGCTTATCTGACAAGGAATTTCTATTTCCTGCTCTTTTTTAGCATGATAAGCTTTGATCGAACCAACTTCATCCGGAGCAGGCAGAAAATCGACTATCGCATCGAGAAGAAATTGAACGCCCATGTTTCTGCGCGAAGCTCCGGCAAATACTGGAATGAAGTGCTGAGCGATGCAAGCTTTTCGTATTTCTGCTATTAAGGTCTCTTTCGGTATGGCGACACCTTCGAGATAGAGCTTTGTTATGAGATCGGACTGGGATGAGACTGCATCAAGAAGATTTTCTCGCCATCGATGAGCCATTTCTTGGCGCTCGGGAGCAATATCCGATCTTGTCATATCGGATCCATCTTCGCTCCAGTATATCTCTTGCATTTCGAGGAGATCGATGACTCCTTCGAAAGAACTCTCGGCCCCAATTGGGATATTCAAGGGCACAGGATGAGCACCGAGTTTTGTCCTCATGTCCTTCAAAACGGCTTCGAAATTGGCGCCGACTCTGTCCATTTTATTGATATATGCGATGCGCGGAACGCGGTATCGATCTGCTTGATGCCAGACGGTTTCGGACTGTGGCTCTACACCTCCCACGGCGCAGAACACTGCTATAGCTCCATCGAGTACACGGAGAGAGCGCTCGACTTCAGCGGTAAAGTCCACATGGCCTGGCGTATCGATGATATTTATCTGATGATCGCGCCAAAAGGTGGTCGTGGCTGCGCTCTGGATCGTAATGCCACGCTCTTGCTCCTGGTCCATCCAGTCCATTGTAGCTTCGCCGTTGTCAACTTCGCCTATTTTATATGTTTTTCCAGAATAATAGAGCATACGTTCTGTTGTTGTAGTCTTGCCAGCATCGATATGCGCCATGATACCAATATTGCGTATTTTCTCCAAATCCATGGATTGCCCCGGAGCAAATATAAGGATTGTAGTTTCTTGGAACTTCCGTAAGGCCGGAAGACAAGAAGAAAAGCCCAAAAAACCAGGCCATAAAAATATATAGGAAAAGTGAATAAAATACAACATTAAGGCAAGCGCTGTTATGCCCTGCTATGCCGATGGCGCCGTTACACTTGCTGCTTATAAAAATCCTATAATATCCATATCATAGTTGGCTCCATTATTATGCCCGTGTATCTCATCTCCTTGCACCAAAGCACCATTAAAGCTTATAAGGATACTGTGAAGAAAGTTGAATTGCTTGCGCCAGCAGGATCACGAGAGGCGCTCGACGCAGCTATTGGCGAAGGAGCAGATGCTGTCTATCTTGGCTTAAGATCCTTCAATGCTCGTATGCGTACGACGAATTTTGCCTTTAACCAATTCGAGGCTGCAGTATATGCATGCCATTATCGCTCGCGGCGGATCTATGTGACTGTCAATACCGTATTCGAAGAGCGCGAATCGGATCGCATCTATCAGTTGCTAGAATATCTCGCTACCGTAGGACCGGACGGCATAATCGTTCAAGATGCGGGTGTCGCAAAGATTGCACATGACTATTTTCCTTCTTTGCCGCTTCATGCATCGACTCAGATGAATATCGCTTCGGCCGCAGGGTGCAATCAGCTTTCGCGAGCGGGCTTTAAGAGAGCGGTACTCGCTCGCGAGCTTTCGCTCGAAGAGATTCGGCAGATAAGGCAGTATACGAGTCTTGAGCTCGAGGTCTTTGTCCATGGTGCGCTTTGTGTTAGCGCTTCGGGACTTTGTCTATTTTCGAGCTATCTGGGAGGCAAAAGTGCGAATCGAGGTCAATGTACACAAGCATGCAGAAGGCTCTACGAAAGCGAAAAAGGTAAGGGTTATTATTTTTCGCCCGACGATCTTGAACTTATAGAATACCTTCCGGATCTAATCACGGCGGGAGCGGATGCCTTCAAAATCGAAGGTAGAATGAAATCTGCGGAATATGTTGGCACAGTGGTATCAGCCTACCGCTTTATGCTAGACAATTACGAGAAAGATAGAGAAAGAGCCATACTAAAGGCCAAGGCTATACTTCAGTCGGATTTTGCTCGCCGAAAAACGAACTTTTTCATATCTGGCAAGTCCGAAGACTACATTCATCCCGAGCAGTCTGGAGGCACAGGCATTGCTCTTGGCAAGATTCGCGATGCCAGAACCATCGATGGCAAGCGCTGGGCGTTATTGAACAGCTACGAAGGCTTGGCTGAACGAGATTCCGTACGCATCCATCGAAAAGACGACTCAGGCCGCATAACCGCTAAAATTCAAGCGATACGATACGAAGTATATGGAATGCTCCTTCTATTGGATGGAGACTGGCGGCAAAACGATGAGCTATACCTCATCCAAACAGCCAGTATGACGCGGAACTATAAGCCAGTGCTGCCCAAGAATCTCGATAAGTTTCATAAATTTCCGAGCAACCATGCGGCTCCGCGCCCCGCGCTTTTACGCCTCGATGGTAGAAAACTCGAGGCCTTGTTCGAACCTGGAAACTATGTCCTTGCGGGTAAAGTTGCTCACCTGCACGCCGCGCTGACCTTTCGCCCCAAGAAGGCCATGATCCTTTTCAATAAACTGAATGCAGAAACCATGCGCCGCGAAGAGGAAAGCCTTCCTTTTAAAAGAGATAGGCTTATTCTCTGGCTCGATCCATATCTTGCCGAGTCCGATTCCACATGGCTTACCGCTGAACTCGATTATTGGCTCGAAAAGGGTGTCTCACTTGTAATTGTGAACAATCAAGCGCATTTTTCGATGCTAAGAGGGAAAAAGGTCATTTCGATTGCTGGCCCATGGCTCTACACATTTAATCAATGGGCGCTTGCTTATTATATCGAGCAGGGAGTTCAGGCTTTTATTCCGCCATACGAGATTTCTCGGCAAGATCTTTATAGGCTCACAGAATACCTTCCAGCTCAATTTTTTGCTCCCATAGTTTTTGCATATCCCGATTTATTTAGAATAAGAGCAGACTTGTCGAAAAAATATGGCCAGGCTAATTTTATTGATCGCGAAAACAACACTTTCAGACTTATAGGAAAGCGCGACTATTCTGTGGTTGTTCCCGAAAGACCTTTTTCTATTACCGATTTGGTGCCGAATCTTAAGAAGCAAGGATTTAGGCGCTTCATTGTCGATCTATCGAATGCAGAGCCATCCAAAGGCCTATATCGGGATATCGCACGAGCGGTGGATCAAGGCAGCTCGCTACTCAATACTACGCGCTTCAACTGGAAAGAAGGTTTTTGGAGCGAAGAAACAATACGCAGGGATGCCTCCAAGGATGACTCCAAGGATGCTTCCATAAATAAGAAACCCAAAAGTCCACCCTATGCTCAACGGCGTCAATCCAGAACCAGATAAAGAAGGAGGATGTGTCGACGGATTATCTGGATATTTGCATATATGAACGGTTTAAATTGAAATGCTTTAGCGGGTGCACGACAATTTTGTGGCAAAGATAGCCTATTCCTTGACGACACATCTCACAGCGTATAAAGTTACGAGATAAATTGCCTTTTTATATGTTGATTTATTAAAAGCGAATGGCATTTTTTGGAGTTGCAAAGCATGAGTGAATCGGCTGGCAAGGCCTTTGATCTTCTATTCTATCTCGCAAAAACAGGGGAAGCGGTCTCTTTAGCCCGCCTTTCCAAAGAGACAGGTATGAATAAGGCCACAGCGCTAAGATATTTAAATGTCTTGGAATCGAAGGGTGTGGTGGAGCGCTGTAAAATGGGCTGGACTCTCGGGCTTTCGCTTTTCGAGCTAGGTAGCAAAGTACCAGTGCGCCAATTGGTAGCGGATAAAGTGCGCCCTATCATAGAGAGGCTCGCTCGAGAAACTGGCGAATCCGTAAACCTTGCCTATCTTGCCGATGAAACAGCCATCTTCCTCGATCGTGCAGAGGCAAACCGGAGCCTTCGTATGCGATCCATGCCTGGAGATAGGCTTCCTCTCTATTGTACGGGAGTGGGTAAGGCGATTCTTTCTCAGCTTAGCGAAGAGAGGATATATGCTATCCTGGGTCCAGGACCACTGGAAAAATTTACCGAATCCACCTATACCGATCCTGAGGACATAATCAACGAGGCTAGACGCGCTAGAGAATTGGGCTATGGTATAGACAGCGAGGAATTCGAGGTTGGGCTTACCTGTTATGCAATGCCTCTACGCATTCCCAGTTCGGACTTTGTTGGTGCTATAAGCATCTCTGGCCCTACCGCTCGCATGAAGAATCCAGAAATCCGCGATCGCTTCATATATCTTCTAAAACAAGCAATAAAAGACGCTACTGAAGTGCTATCTCCTCATTGTTATTTGGACAACATATCGAAGAAAGCCAAGAGCTAAAGCTCTATTGTAATTTTGACAGAGCGTGCCACGATTTTAGCAGAGCTCATGGACACTCTCTGTCATGGTAGAGTTCTAGAATACTGGTGTCTCTATTTCACCCCGCTTTGAATCTTCGATGAATGGTGTTTCGGAATTTGGGGCTTCTGCCTGCGTTGCTTTGCTCATAGGTTTGAACTCCACATGCTCGGCAACAATTTTGACTCGAGAGTGTGATTTTCCTTCGGTATCTGTCCAACGATCCTGTTTTAGCCTTCCAACAACCCTGACACCGCGTCCCTTTTTTAGATTCTGTGCACAGGCAGAACCTAGTCTTGCCCACGCTTCGACATCGAAATATGACACTTCATTTTCATACTTTTGGTCTGCGATCTTGTAGTTTCGATTTGTGGCAACCGTAAAATCACAGACCTGATTTCCAGATGGCGTCGATCGAAAATTAGGATCGCGGACCAAATTACCTTCTACCAGAATACTGTTAAGGTGATTCATACGACCTCCTTGTGTACTAGCCGTGCGTCGAGATTACAGGAGCATCATTGCTTGCCTGCATGACTAATTCGCAAGGAATCCATATCCATGATTCAATTTTTATGCCCTCTTTGCTAATATATACGCATGGAAAGCTTTGATCGATTTCAATCTCCTTTTACATGGCGCTATGGAAGCGATAAAATGCGAGAAATCTGGAGCGAGCATAATAAGCGTAAACTCTGGCGTCGTATATGGATAGCTCTTGCAAAGGCAGAATCAAGTTATGGCCTTGTAACGCCTTCTCAAATTGCCGAGCTGGAAAGCCATGCCGATGATATCGATTTAGAAAAAGCCGGGAAAATCGAAGATTCGATACACCACGACCTAATGGCCGAGCTCCAAGTTTTTGCTTCGCAATGCCCAAGCGCAGGTGGAGTTCTCCATCTGGGCGCAACCTCAATGGACATAGAGGATAATGCAGAGGTTATGAGGATTCGCGAGAGCCTTTCTCTTCTACAAAGAAAGCTTACAAAACTCCTCCTCAAACTGGCAGAGAAGATAGAACTCTATGCATCCTTGCCTGTCATGGCCTTTACTCACTTGCAGCCCGCAGAGCCAACGACAATGGGATATCGCTATGCTTGTTACTCTCAGGACCTTGTAGATGTCTATAAGCGCCTTTCTTATACGATTGCTGATATCAGAGGAAAGGGCTTCAAGGGTGCAGTAGGCACTTCTGCATCCTATGTTGAGCTTTTAGGGCTAGACAAGCTCGATGATTTCGAACGAGCTTTATCCGAGAATCTAGGCTTACAGTTTTTCGATGTCGCCACTCAAACCTATACGCGAGTACAGGATTATCGGATAATTGCCCTCCTGGCCGAGATGGGTGCGATATTTCATAAAATGGCCTTTGATTTTCGGATCTTGCAGATGCCGATGCTAGGCGAAATCCGTGAACCTTTTGGAGAGCATCAGATTGGCTCTTCCGCTATGCCCTTTAAGCGCAACCCAATCGAATGCGAAAAGGTAGATTCATTGGCTCGACTTCTTTTATCTTATTCGAATGTTGCATGGGACAATGCAGCTTTGTCTATTCTCGAGCGCACGCTTGACGATTCAGCCAATAGGCGCATCGTTCTACCAGAGGCATTCCTTGCAGCAGATGAGCTGATTACGACTATGCAGCATATTATCGATGGCCAGATTATCGATAAAGAAGCCATCCAGCTCACCTTGGATACTTATGCGCCATTTTCCGCGACGGAACGGATTTTAATGGCTCTTGGCAAACGGGGTGCGGATCGGCAGATTTCACATGGACGCCTTCGGGATATGGCAATGCTGGCGTGGAAAGCAGTAAAAGAAGGAAAAACCAATCCACTTAAGTCTCTCATCAAGTCCGATGAATTTTTTGCTTCATTTCTTTCTTCA
Source organism: Spirochaetaceae bacterium (assembly GCA_003452735.1). GTDB lineage: Bacteria > Spirochaetota > Spirochaetia > Treponematales > Rectinemataceae > Rectinema. The sequence continues at coordinate 2,555 of DMNL01000121.1, read as the reverse complement.
GATACTATCGAAAAACTATTTGATGTCGATATTTATATAGGTGCGGCCGAGCAACGTGCGCTAGCAGTGGCAGAGCGCATCCGAAGGTTCGCGATGGATGAATGCTGAATTGAGCGATATACTTTTAAGATGCTGATATTTTTCTCAAGGAGTTGACATGTTAGATTTCATCAGCAAGGGTGGACCGATCCTATGGGTCATTATGGGACTATCTGTGGTGGCACTCGCGATTGTAATAGAACGTCTATTGTATCTTAGACGTATTTCGATCGATGAAGAAAAGCTGTTTCTGCGCATAAAAACAAGCTTGATGGAAGGACATTTTTCCGAGGCTCTTGCTATATGCGACCAAAATATTTCGCCTTTTTCGACATTGTTTAAGGTTGGGATAGAAAACAGAAAGCAGCCTGAATACTTGCAGCGAGAGCTTTTAAAAGATGCCGCATCTCTGGAATCGGTCAATTTGGAGAGAGGGCTTACTACGCTTGGTACTATCTCCAACATTTCAACCTTGCTTGGGCTTTTAGGAACGGTCACCGGTACTATGCGTGCCTTTGGCGTCTTAGGGAAATTCGGCGCTGTAAGTGATCCCGCTGCGCTGGCAAGCGGAGTGGCAGAGGCTCTAATAACAACGGTGGGCGGGCTTGTAGTCGCCATTCCTGTCATTATGATTTACAACTATTTTGTATCGAGGGTTAATTTGATCATGACCCGCCTCGAGACACAGGTGAATAACTTGGTGAGCTTTATCTCTAGCTATGGTGGGAAGGAACCTGACAGTGCTGAGGAGAAGCCCTCGAAGGAGGCATGATGGCTCGCAATCACAAACTTTCGCCAAAGATCAATTTTGATCTTACGCCTCTAATAGATATCATACTTCAGCTGGTGATTTTTTTCATGATTACAACAACTTTCAGGACTGCTCCAGGGATAAACTTGCAGCTTCCTTCTTCCAAGACTGCTCAGACTATTTCTACACCCGAACTAAGGGTAGTAGTTATGTCCTCAGATGAAATCTATGTCGATAAGACGAAAACCAACCTGACAAGCCTTGAGTCGGTGTTAGGCAAGCGCGTGAGTGGCTCGGATGCTAAGCAGATTCGTGCAATTCTTGAAGGTCGAGCAGGAGCGGAATATCAGCTTATTATTTCTGTTCTCGATGCTTTGCGAATGAATGGTATCGAGAATGTCGGGCTCATAACGAGAAAAGAAAAGGTGGTTAGATGAGCGAGGCCCTCACCTATGCCGAGCGAGAACAGCGAAAACGCACCATTCTCTCATATATTATTGCAATTGTTATGTACGCTATTCTGTTTGGAGCAGGCCTTCTATTCAATATTCTTAAGCCAGAGAGCATCGATTTCAGCAATAAATCCCTTATAGTGAATATTCAGGGTCCAGTTACGAACGATATTGGCAGAGGTTCTCCGATCGAAAAAGAGGAAGGGCTTGTTGCAGAAAAACCAGCACCGCCTCCTGCTTCAGTACCGGAGCCTAAGGCCCAAACTAGCATCAAGCCAAAGACGGCAGAGCCTGTCGCGACAAGCCCCGCTGCCAAGCCTGAACCTACACCGACTCCCATAACTCCGGAGACAACCGCAATCCAAGAGCCAGAAAAACCCTGGATTCCAGGCGAGCGTGGGCCTGGTTCGCGGATCAGTTCGAGCGAATCTTCGGTGCTGTCGCCAGGCGAAGGCCAGGTTCCATGGGGCACTGGAGAAGCAGTTCGAATCACCAAGGCCGAAAAAGGAAACACTGTAGAAACTACTTTAGGCGGATCCTCAGAAAGTGTGGGTCAAAGCCTTTATGTTCCAATATATTTGAGCATGCCTCTTCCGGAGGTCGTACCAGCCGCACTGTTCAACGCTATACCTCCTGAAATCGTTCCTCCAAACACACTTATTGCTTCCGCCGAATCGCGAAAGCGAGCCTTCCTAAATTATTATTCATGGAATGGCAAGGAATATCGTCTAACAAATCCAGTACCCTTAGAGGTTCGCGATAAACTCTGGGAGATGCTGGAGGATGCCGGCTATAACGTTGAAAAAGCCGATTACAAAGCTGGTCGTTCGCTAAATCCAATAGTCATAGGCTTTTCCATTACCAAAGATCGTCAGCTGAGAGGGCTTGAAATTCTGCAATCCTCCGGAGACCCCGAAATCGATGCTGCTGTGCTCTATGGCTTCAAGCGAGCATCGTTTTGGAATAAAAGCGGGGATACCATTCAGGGGCGCTTTGTCTATAGATTCTGATGTTATACTATCCTGCCTTATAATGTGTTATAATGTGCCCCAATAACTCATAGCATAATCATCGAGCAGGAGCAATTCGATGATATTCAATTTTTCTTCGCTCATCGCTGCATTATCGTTCTGCATCTATGTCATTTTCATAGTATTTGGTCTTTCTGGCAGAAAAGAGCGTGTGAGTGTTTCATTCCTTATATATATGGTCATGATGGCGCTCTGGAGCTTCGGCGCCTTTATGGCCTATGGCAATATAGGCTTAATAAGCCTAACCAACTCAATCAAGATCAAGTTGGTTGGGTTGCTTGG